>JBDKGG010000127.1:0-7379 GCA_039798325.1 Bacteroidota bacterium | reverse complement strand
CCCAAGATCCGTCAGATACAGTTTACAACCATAGACGTAACAACGGAAGAGGTGGAGAACCCACCCCCCGCGGATACGGATTTGGATCGTAAAAACATCTCCACTGAAACGACGGAAGGAGAAGATGGCTTGATCATCCCTACAGAAAATACTTATACACCTGTTGACTTGAAAACCCCTCCAGCGAAAGTTTTTGACTTTGCTGAAGAAAAGGCAACCTATCCTGGTGGTGAAGAATCCATGTACGCGGAGTTGCTGAGCAACATCGTTTATCCAGAGATGGAAAAGAACAACCAAATCGAGGGAACAGTGTATGTGAACTTTGTGGTTGAGGCCGATGGCTCTGTTTCTAACATCACCGTTTTGCGCGGAGTGGAAGAAGGACCTGGTTTCAACAAGGCAGCCATCACAGCGGTTTCCAAGTTGAAGAAAAAGTTTGTACCTGCCAAGATGAATGGTAATGCGGTCCGTCTGAGAATGACCATCCCCATGCGATTCTCTTTGAAATAATCTAAAAGGGGCGCAAGCCCCTTTTTTGATTTGAATCACTGACACTCCTTATCTTTGCGCCGCATGTTGAAAGGAAAGCTGAACTTCACCACACTCTTGGCCATGGTCACAGTTTTGATGATGGCGACATTGATGGTGTTGGTGATAGCGACACCTATTATGGATGAGGTGGTTTCTGGTACTTATAAATACGCTTTCATCTTGGTGTCGGCTGTGTATATTACCATTCGCGTCAGAAGACTAATAATAAAATTAAAAGAATGAGAAACATTATCGGAATAGGGTTGATCATGATTATCGCCGCATGCGGAAATTACGATCGCACCAAAGAGTCTATCTCTGCGGGCAATTTGAAATTGGGTGTTGATGTTTCCTATCAATTGATGATGGAGTCTCAAATTGAAGTTTTTGAAGAGTTCTACAGCAATGCCCATGTCAAAGCGCAATATTTGCCTGAAACCGAAGTCATCAATTTGTTGTTGAAAGACAGCATTCAAGCTGCGGTGATCAATAGAAGATTGACCGATGAGGAACTAAAAATGTTTGAAGCCAAAAAGCGATTTCCAGAAATGGTTAGAATTGCCGTTGATGGTGTTGCTTTTATCATTCACCCATCGAACAAGGATACTGTGTTAACCACGGATCAAGTAAAGTCCATCATGTCGGGTGAGGTGAAAAATTGGTCAGCATTGAAAGGGAAGAATGCTCCAATCAATGTTGTATTAGATAACAAAGCTTCTTGCAATGCCCGATTTATTCGTGAAGAGTTTTTGCGCAACGCGCCGATTCCAGAAAACTTTTTTGCCACAGAAAGCAACGAAGAGGTTATCGAGTATGTGGCCAAGCATCCTGAAGCGATTGGGGTAATCAGCGTTTCGTGGATTAGCGACCGGGATGATTCGACATCCCTGTCTTTCCTCAAGAAAATTAATGTTGTTGGTGTAATCAATAGCAACAATGAAAAGCAGGCGGAGTATGCGCGCAAGCCCTACCAGGCCTATATTTATGATCAGTCTTATCCATACCGCAGAGATGTATATGCCATAAGAACCGGATTAAAAGAAACCCTTGGCACAGGCTTTGTTTCTCACCTCGCAGGAGAGAAAGGCCAATTGATCATCCACAAGATGGGAATGGTGGCAGCCAAGGCTCCAGTGAGAACAATTAAAATCAAACAATAAGTGTTATGAATTACAGGATTAAGTTGGGTGCGATGATGGCGGTGTTGTTCGCCATGGTTGTGAAAGTAAATGCACAGACTGTCGAGTCAGCAGCTTTGTTGAAGCGCAATGAGCAATTTGAAAAGGCTTCCAGTGAGTATGCCAAGTTGATTGGATTTGGCAATGCAGCCATGGGCAGACAAGAGCCAGATGCTGCCATGAAATTGTCTACCGTATACTATCAAACAGGAGACAACTACATGAGATGGGCTTTGAATGAGTCGGACAATGCCTCATTGGTGGTTGAGAAGATGGATAGTGCGATGATGATGTTTGAGAAGGGAGCCCGCATATTGGATGGCAATCCCATGAATCACATCGGGGCAGCTGGTGTTTTGGGATGGAAGAAAGATGTGGCAGCCATGGACACCAAATTGACTTATGCCAATACGCAAACCATGGACAAGAAGTTGAAGTTGACCAAAGAATTGAGCCAAGAGGCCCTTTTGGCCATCGCGTCAACCTATAGTGCTTACGGAAGAAAGGAAGATTTGATCAAGGCCAACACCGCTTTGAATGAAGTGTTGAAGCGCAACCCCAAGAACCGTGATTTGTTTGTTGTTTGGGGAGATTACGAGGATGCTGCACGCAAGTATGCTTCAGGCATAGAGGCGAGCAATTTGAGTAAGGCGATAGAACAGTACAATAAGGCCATAGCCATCGATCCATTGAATGTGATTGCCGTTTTGAAAAAAGGGATATTGTACAAGCAAGTAGAGAACTGGGACAAGGCCTTGGAGTTTTATAATGAAGCCATCAAGATTGAACCCAACTTTGCTCCTGCATACCGTGAGAAAGCAGAATTGTTGAAGTCTGCGCAACGCTTTAGTCAAGCAGTTGAGGCTTATGAATCCTATTTGAAGTTGAACAATAGTTGCAGTGCTTCACAGCGTTATGCTACATTCTTATTCTTGGCAAAAGATTTTGCCAAGGCGATGGCAGAGTTGGAACGCACTTTACCCTGTAATCCCAACAACGCGGTTATGTATCGCGTATTGGCCTACACTTGTTTGGAAACAGGTGATTATGCCAAAGGTTTAGAGAACATTGACGCCTTCTTTAATAAGGTTCAAGACAGCAAGTACTTGACTGGAGCAGACTACGCTGTAAAAGGAAAATTATTGAACGCTTTGGGTCAAGATAGTCTTGGTGTTGCAATGATCACCAAAGGAATGGAATTGGACACCGCCTATAAATCAGGTTATGACGAAATCATTGAACTGTACAAGAAGGCCAAGAAGTTTGACAAGGTAGCCATGTGGTCAGAAAAGAAAATCAAGCGTTTGGGTGGTAAGCCATTGGATTATTTCAATTGGGCACAGAACCTTTATTTGTCTAAGAATTACATGAGAGCTGATTCTGTTTTTGCTACGGTGGAAGAGCAGTATTTTGAAGCTACTTTGATGCGTGCCAAGGCCAACAACCGCATGGAAGTGGCAGATAATTTCAAAGGATTAGGAAAGCCCCATTTTGAAAAGTATATCACGCGCATCGTAGATGCGGAGACCAATATCCCCGGAACCATTGAGAAGAGCAAGAAGGGATTGGCTGAGGCTTATGACTACTTGGGTGTGTTTTACGCCAGAAACAACGATGACGGCTGTGCTAAGGCCGCATGGAGCATTGTTTTGACATTGGACGGCGCACACAAGCGAGCCAATGAGATGTTGGCGGAAAAAGAGATGCAAGCGGCGGATGGAACCTTGTGTACCTTGTTGCCTTCATTGACTCCCAAGAAAAAGGAAGAAGTTGCTCCTCAGGAAGCTCCAAAAGAGTAATTAATCTATTGAATAAAGGATTGATTGAATAAGGCCACCATACGGTGGCCTTAATTTTTGAGCAATAATTTGATTTGGTCTACGATAGTTGTTTAGATATACAAAAGGGGTAAAGAGAATCTGATTAAAGCCCAAGAGTGTTGAGAGTACTACAAAAAAATAGCGCCAATCGGCGCTATTTTCAATATTGAATTGGGTTCAGCTTACTCGGCCAAAACAACCACTTTATTGTTCAAGACCTCAACGGTTCCACCATTAACCTCAAATTGCGTCTCCTTACCTGAAGCGTCTTTAACACGCAAGGTTCCTTTTTTAAGACTGGAGATCAACGGAGCGTGGTTGTTCATGACGCCCAAGCTTCCATCGCTTCCTGGAAGGAACACGTAGGTGGCCTCTCCTTGGAAAAGTGTGGAATCGGGGGTGATGATTTCGATTTGCATGATGATTACGCTTTGCTTGATTCAGCCAACATTTTCTTACCTGCCTCGATGGCTTCCTCAATGGTACCTTTCAAGTTGAAGGCCGCTTCTGGATACTCATCACATGCTCCATCAAGGATCATGTTGAAACCTTTGATGGTTTCTTCGATGGGAACCAATACACCGGGGATACCTGTGAACTGCTCGGCCACGTGGAATGGTTGAGACAAGAAACGCTGCACTTTGCGGGCGCGGTAAACTGACAATTTATCTTCTTCAGACAATTCGTCCATACCCAAGATGGCGATGATGTCTTGCAATTCTTTGTAACGCTGAAGGATGTTCTTTACACGTTGAGCGCAAGTGTAATGCTCATCACCCACGATTTGAGGAGTCAAGATACGAGAAGTAGAATCCAAAGGATCTACAGCAGGGTAGATACCCAACTCGGCAATCTTACGGCTCAATACGGTAGTGGCATCCAAGTGAGCAAATGTTGTAGCAGGAGCTGGATCCGTCAAGTCATCTGCAGGAACGTATACCGCTTGAACAGATGTAATAGAACCGCGCTTGGTAGAAGTAATGCGCTCTTGCATCGCACCCATTTCAGTAGCCAACGTCGGTTGGTAACCTACCGCAGATGGCATACGACCCAACAATGCTGATACCTCAGAACCTGCTTGTGTGAAACGGAAGATGTTGTCGATGAAGAAAAGGATATCACGACCACCAGACTTCTCATCCCCATCACGGAAATGCTCAGCAACGGTCAAACCAGACAATGCAACACGAGCACGTGCTCCGGGTGGCTCATTCATCTGACCAAATACCAAAGTTGCTTGGCTCTTGGCCAATTCTACTTTGTCCACTTTGGTCACATCCCAGTCACCTTGTTCCATTCCGTGAACGAACTCTTTACCATATTTGATAACGCCAGACTCAATCATCTCACGCAACAAGTCATTTCCTTCACGGGTTCTTTCACCAACACCAGCAAATACAGACAAACCTTCGTAAGCCTTAGCAATGTTGTTGATCAACTCCATGATCAATACTGTTTTTCCTACTCCCGCACCACCGAACAATCCAATTTTACCACCCTTGGAATAAGGCTCAATCAAGTCAATAACTTTAATTCCAGTGAAAAGGATTTCCGCAGAAGTAGTCAAGTCCTCGTAGCGAGGAGCTGCGCGGTGGATGGGATAACCACCCTCTTTGTTGACCTCGCCGATACCATCGATGGCAGTACCTACCACGTTGAAAAGACGACCTTTGATTTGCTCACCGGTCGGCATGGTGATGGCTTGCCCCATGGCAATAACCTCAGCACCACGCTGAATACCTTCAGTGGCGTCCATCGCGATGGCGCGAACGGTATCTTCACCAATGTGGCGTTGACATTCTAAAATCAAATCAGAACCATCGGGGCGCTTGGCCACCATGGCATCCAAAATATTGGGAAGTTTTTGACCTGCGGGAAAGGTAACGTCCACTACTGGACCGATTACCTGCGCTACTTTACCGTTGTTTTGCGACATAATAGGACGTAAAAATTTTGGTTGCAAATGTAAGCATCGCCTTTCTTTATGGAAAGATAAAAATCAGAATTTTCAAAATTAATTTGGTGAAAACGAGCTTTTCACGGGTTGATGCCGCAAAATTCAGGGAATTGGCCTAAAATTGCACCGCGAAATAAATGTGTTTTTTTTTCGTTTTGTCGTTCCTTCTTAACAAAAAAAAATGGAAAGTAACCAACATCCCGAGTCCTCAGAGAATTTGATTTTATTGATTTTACAAAACAGAAAGCCATTGATGATCATTGGTCTGGTTACTGCTGTTTTGTCGGCTGTGGTGTCTTTCATGATTCAAGAAAAGTACAAGAGCACTGTGGTATTGTTTGCTACACAACAACACTCATTTGGAGAGCAGATGTTGGAAGAGCAAAAGAAGGAGGATGTTTTGGCCTATGGCGAGGAGGAGGATGCAGAGCGTTTGATGCAGGTCATCAATTCCGACCAAATTAAGACCAAGGTCATTGATCGTTTTGACCTTTGGACCGTCTACGAAATTCCCAAGTCAGATCCCGGTGCAAACACCTTGATTGGTAAAGAGTACAACAACAATGTCAGTGCTAGTTTGACCAAGTTTGGCGGGATTGAAATTGAAGTGTATGACGCAGACCCCAAGCGCGCCATGCAAATGGCCAACGCCATTGCAGAATATACAGATTCCGTGAGCAACAGAATGCGAAGTGATCGTGCAAGAGATGCGTTTAATTATGCTGAGGCCACCTTGCGTTTTCAAGAGCAAGAGCTCAAGGCCATGGAGGACAGTATGACCGCCTTGCGCAAGTTTGGGGTGTATGACTACAAGGATCAAATTGAGGCCTTGATGAAGGATTACAGTGCATCCATATCCAAGGGTCATCCAGACAGGGCCAAGGAAATCAAGGCCGAAATGGATCGTTTGTCCAAATATGGAACCGCGTTCAATAAGTTGGATTTGGACATCGAGGCAGCACATGAGAAATTGGACATTTTGCGCAAGCGTCATGAATTGATGAAGATTGACATTGAGTCGGATTTGCCAGCAAAGTTCATTTTAGATAGCGCAGCAGAGGCGGACAAGAAGTCCTATCCAATCCGCTGGTTGATTGTGGCGGTTTCCACGGTGTCTTCTTTGATTTTTGGCGTGTTTGTCATTTTGGTCATGAACTATTGGCGCAGCATTAAGGCAGCAGGAAAGTTATAGTCCATGTTGGAGACCCCAATGCAACGAAAAGTTTTGGTAGCGGGCTTGATGTATGCTCTGTTGCTGATGGTTTCGTATTATTTTGAGTTTTTTTATTTGACCTTGATTCCTTTGGCGGGATTGGTGGTGGTGATGACCGTTTTCAAAATGCATTGGACATTTTATTTGATTGCGTTCGTAACTCCACTCAGTATTGATCTCTCTGAGTTGGACATCGATGGGGTGGGTTTGATTATCCCTACTGAATTGTTGTTGATGGGACTTTTTTTGCTGGGTTTGTGGCAGGTGGTCATGGGAAGGAAGTTGTATTTTAAGCATCCATTGTTTTGGTGGATGGTGGTTTATTTTTCGTGGTTGTTGATTACAACAATGACCAGTGAAGACCCTCTGATCTCCTTCAAATATATGCTGGCTCGGGCATGGTACATTTTGCCTTGTTTCTTGATGTTGGTCCCGCTTTTTGATAAGCATTTGAAGCCAGAGAAATTGTATCGGTTGTATTTTATGACACTGATAGTGGCCATTGTCTATACTGTCATTCGCCACTCCATGCATGGTTTTGACAAGGACTCGGCGCACTGGGTGATGGAGCCGATTTTCAAGGATCATACGGTATATGGCGCAGCCTTGGCCTTGGTGTTTCCTTTTGTGGTGTTGCAATTGTTTTCGCGCCAGCACAATCCATTGTTGCGATTTTTTTA
>JBDKGG010000126.1:0-4401 GCA_039798325.1 Bacteroidota bacterium | reverse complement strand
GCAGCTGCTTATTCATGGGTTGAGCAGGTGAATGGCAGAGGGGTGTATTCTTTTTGCATGTGTCCAGGTGGAATCATTGCGCCATGCGCGACGGATCGTGAGGAAGTGGTGACCAATGGTTGGTCGCCGAGTAAACGAAACAATCCATGGGCGAACTCAGGAATTGTCGTTCCAGTGCAATGGGAAGACATCCCCGAATTTCACTCCTATGGCCCCTTGGCGGGATTGCGCTTTCAGCAGGCTGTTGAACATGCTTGTTGGGAGGCGGCGGGGAAGACACAACGTGCGCCAGCGCAACGGTTGTTGGATTTTTTGAGAAACAAAACCAGCAGCCAACTTCCCCATTGTTCTTATCTCCCCGGCGTGGTGTCATTGAATCTTCATCAAATATTGCCCAACTTCATTGCCCAATCTTTACAACGCGGTTTCGAGCAAATTGGAAAGAAAATGAAAACCTACTTGCATCCAGAAGCCATTTTGGTTGCCCCTGAATCCCGCACCTCATCTCCTGTTCGAATACCCCGTGATCCGGACTTGTTGTCGCATCCACAGCATACCCATTTGTATCCTTGTGGAGAAGGAGCGGGCTATGCCGGAGGGATTATTTCCGCGGCCATCGATGGTGTGAGGATAGCCGAAACCTTATCTTTGAAATATGCAAACGGTATCAAAGTGGATTGAGGATGCTACTGAGCAAGTGGCCACGCTCCCTGGTATTGGGAAAAAGACGGCCATGCGTTTGGTGTTGCACCTTTTGCGCAAGTCGGAGGAAGAGGTGAACCATTTTACCCAAGCCATTGTGGCCGCCAAGAAGAACATCAAATCTTGTCAAACCTGTCACCAACTCTGCGATGATGAGGTATGTGATATATGCAGAAATCCCACCCGAAGCAAGGAAACCATTTGTGTCGTGCAAGATATTCGAGATGTGATGGCCATTGAGTCAACAGGGCAATTTAATGGCGTATACCACGTTTTAGGAGGATTAATTTCTCCAATGGATGGAATAGCTCCTTCAGATTTAAACATGGCGACACTTTTATCAAGAATTGAAACACAAGAAGCGAAAGAAGTGATTTTGGCTTTGAATGCAACCATGGAAGGAGAGACAACTTCATTCTACATTTACAAAAAATTGGCCCACGTTGACGTTAAAATATCCAATATTGCCCGCGGCGTAGCCGTGGGTGGAGAGTTAGAATACACCGATGAAGTAACACTGGGCAGAAGCATCGTTCACCGAACACCCTACGAAAACACCTTGAAACGCTGAGCATGAAGCTTTCTGTTATTGTTGTTAATTACAACGTTCAATATTTTTTAGAGCAATGCTTGTACAGTGTTCAACAGGCCATTAAGAATATTGATGCAGAAGTTTTTGTGGTAGATAATGTTTCCAAGGATGATTCTGTGGCCATGGTTCGTCAGAAGTTTCCTTGGGTAAAGCTCATCGCCAATGAAGAAAACGTGGGATTTTCCAGAGCCAACAATCAGGCCATTAGAATGGCTCAAGGCCAATATGTGCTGCTGTTGAATCCAGACACCTTGGTGGAAGAAGATACCTTTAAAAAGTGCATTGCCTTCATGGATGAGCGTCCAAATGCAGGCGCTTTGGGCGTGAAGATGGTGGATGGTTCCGGTCAGTTTTTACCGGAGTCCAAACGGGGCATCCCTTATCCATCGACCTCCTTTTTTAAGATCAGCGGATTGTACAAACTCTTCCCAAAATCGTCTTACTTCAATCATTATTATCTGGGTCATTTGTCCAATGAAGAAACCCATGAAATTGAAATTTTATCCGGTGCGTTTATGTTCATGCGAAAGGCCGCTTTGGATAAAGTAGGCCTATTGGATGAAGCATTTTTCATGTATGGTGAGGACATTGATCTAAGTTGGCGGATCATTCAAGGGGGCTATAAAAATTATTACTCGGCTGACACCCGCATCATCCATTACAAAGGAGAGAGCACAAAGAAGGGCAGTCTCAATTATGTCTATGTCTTTTATCAGGCCATGGAGATTTTTGCCAACAAACACTTTGGAGGCTCCTACGCAAAGTGGTTCCACGGAATGATCAAAGTGGCCATTTGGCTCAGGGCAGGCATCAGTTTCGCGAAACGTATCATGCAAAAATCCATGATGCCAGTAATGGACATTGGTCTCACGTTGAGCATTTGGTGGTTGCTGAAAATCATTTATTCTGACATCACAGGAATTGTCATTCAAGACAAAATTGCCTTACCCGCTTTTGGTATCGCGGGATTGTTTTGGTTGGTGCAAGGATGGGTGCAAGGCTTGTATGATCAGCCCATCAAAACACAAGGTGTAGTAAGCGCTTTGGCGCGTGCTGGATTTTTCCTATTGGTGCTGTACAGTCTTTTACCGGAAACTTGGCGATTTAGCCGCCTTTTGATTGTCATTGGCTCATTGTTGGCCATGGTGGTTTTTTGGTCTTTGCGTTGGATCATCCAGCAATGGCAATCCAGAGGAATGGTATCTTCAAAAAAAGTACTCATCATTGCTGAAAATGATGAGTTATCTCGGGTCAGTCAGCTGTTGATTCAATACGCTTCCGATGTTCACGCCCTGAATCCATTGCATTTTAAAGAATTATTGAACGGCAACGCCTTGTCCTCAAAAGTGAGAATCGAAGGTTATCATGCTGTTGTATTTTGTGCCAAAGATGTTTCTAGTGAGGACATCATTTCTGCCATGAGTCAATTGTCACCCCTGCAAATTGAGATGAAGATTGCGCCACCCGAGTCTTTCTTTTTGGTGGGCAGTCAAACCATTGATGGGGTATATGAAGCGCCCATTGTTGAGCTCAACAGCATCGCCAGTCAAGAGAATCAGCGTAAGAAACGATTATTGGACATCGGAGTTTCAATTCTCCTCATGTTTACTTTTTGGTTGTGGTTTTTCAAATACCAATTCCGATTGCTATCTTGGTCATTGCAGGTATTGGGAGCAAATAAAACTTGGGTGAGTTACCATGAACACACGAACAATTTGCCCCGATTGAAAAAAGGTTATTTTAATCCAGCTTCCCATTTGGAGGGTCATCCAGATGCTGCTAAGTCCGATATGATCTACGCCAAAGATTACCATTGGACCAAGGATGTCCAATTGATCTGGAAAAATCTTACCGCTTAATTTATTTGACAAACTTGCTTTCGTACAGTGCCACCCATTTTTGGGGTGTCATCTTTTGCATCAATGAACCAATCAGTTCATATGGAATTTCTTCCATCTTCTTGAAACGAATGCAACTTTTGCCCATATCCAATTTGCTTTTGACATGCTTGGGATATTCAGCAACAAACCAATCCAATAGAGTGGGTTCTGCATAGATGCCCATGTGGTACAAGGCAATGAAGTTTTTTTGCGAAGCGATAGATACAAAGGGCAAAGCAATTTTCGAATCGCAGTGATATCCTTTGGGATAGATGCTGTGCGGTACACAGAAACCAATCATGCCATAGCTGAAGTCCAATGAAAAACCTTTGGGCAGATTTTTCTTCATTACAGCAATCAGTTTCTCCATCACCCCTTTTCTGTCCTCTGGCAGAGTGGCGAGATAAGCGTCAATTTTCTCCGTAGACATAAAAGACTATTTCTTGGTTTTACTCTTTTTGTATTGCAATGCGGCTTTCACAAAGGAAACAAACAAAGGGTGCGGATTCATTACTGTGCTCTTGTATTCAGGATGATATTGAGCAGCAACAAAATAAGGATGTGAAGGAATTTCTATTACTTCTACCAATCCTGTATCCGGATTCATACCGGTGCATTTCAAACCAGCCTTTTCAAAGTCAGCTTTGTACGCATTGTTGAATTCATAGCGGTGACGGTGACGCTCTTCAATCACTTCTGTTCCATACGCTTTGTATGCTTTGGATCTTTTGTCCAATTTACAAGTGTAAGATCCCAAACGCATGGTTCCACCTTTATTCACGACTGACTTTTGTTCATCCATCAGTGCAATCACCGGATACTTGGTATACTCTTTCATTTCGGTGCTGTGCGCATCTTTCCAGCCCAATACATTTCGGGCAAATTCAATCGTTGCCATTTGCATTCCCAAGCAAATGCCAAAGAAGGGAATGTTGTTTTCTCGGACAAATTTGATGGCTTCAATTTTTCCGTCAATTCCCCTTGATCCAAATCCTGGAGCGACCAACACCCCATCTAGGTTTTTAACCGTAGCTGCGACATTTTTAGGATACAAATTTTCTGAATGAATCCAATGGAGGTTCACCTTGGTTTCGTTGGCGGACCCGCTGTGGTTAAAGGCTTCAGCAATGGACTTGTAGGCATCTTTCAATTCCACATACTTTCCAATAAGACCAATATTCACCTCGTGTTTGGGTTCTTTGTATCGCTTCAAGAATTTATTCCATT
>JBDKGG010000125.1:0-5951 GCA_039798325.1 Bacteroidota bacterium | reverse complement strand
GGGGCTTTCCGTAAAACAAATAAAGTGGACGCCTTTATTGCAGAGCTTCAGAGTTTAGGGTATTCTCAAGCCCGTAGAGGTGGTATTCACAATGGATTGAGTTACGTAATTTACGGTTCAGCAAAATCGCGTGAAGATGCCATGACACTTTTGGTGGATGCCCGTAAACACAATCCAGATGCTTGGATCAAACGTCAGCCACTGGACATGAGTAAAAATGATGCTGTTGCTGATATCTTGACAGCAGGCGATTTAAAACCAATCGAGGCCATCTTTATTTCTAGCGAGTTGTCTGATAAGTCAAAGTACTATGTGGCCATGAACAAGAACAATGTGGTCGTTGTAGCCAAAGGATTCTACGGTCCTCGTTGCTTGACCGATGTGGATGCTCAGATCATTGGTAAGTACATCATCAGTCCAGGCAAAGGTTTGGTCGTTGACTTTGGGGACGGTTTGGTCCGCTGGAAAGCGACAGTTAACAAGTCAGGCAATGTTACTCAGATTTCAGGTGTATTACCTGGTCAAACGAGTACAGTGGTGTTGCAGTTCTTGGCTTCCTTAAAAGGTATTTAAGCCAATACAAAAGGGGTGATGTAATCCTTCGATTGATCACCTCGGGCAGGGGTAAATTCCCTCCCATAAAAAATGATTTGCAAGTGGAGCTTATTCCACTTCTCCCTTGGAAAGAGACGCTTGGCGTCTCTTTCTGTTTGTTCTACATTCTTTCCATTGGTCAACTTCCATTGGGTCATCAACCTGTGAATATGCGTATCCACAGGAAAGGCAGGTACACCAAACGCTTGAGCCATCACCACACTGGCCGTCTTGTGCCCCACACCAGGTAATGCTTCCAAGGCTTCAAAACTAGCAGGCACTTCGCCGTTATGCTCCTCGATGATGATTTCCGACAACCGATGAATGGCCTTGGATTTAGCAGGGGACAATCCACAGGGACGAATGATGCTTTTAATTTCTTCCACGGATAACAAGACCATGTCTTGTGGAGTGGATGCTTTAGCAAAAAGAAATGGCGTGATTTCATTCACCCGCTTGTCCGTGCATTGGGCGCTGAGCAGAACGGCAATCAACAGTGTGTATGCATCGTTATGATCCAAAGGAACCGGAGTCTCAGGATACAATTTCTCCAACTCCGTCATAACGTAATTGGCGCGCTCTTGCTTCTTCATTCTCATGGCCATCGGCACGGTTGATTTACGCCGTCTTGCATAAAGTAGTAGCTAGCTGTTTTGCCATCTCTTCTTAGATTAACCAAATTCTTTTGATCAGTGAATTGATTAAAAAACAAAGTTTGTTGAATCGTAATGGGGTCTAACCAGGACACATCAGCAGCTGTCTTTTTGATCTTTTCATCGGTCAATGAATCACTCTCCAAATAAAGATAAACCACATCCCCCTCGCGCTCCATGCCAAGGGGTTCCAGTGGAATGGGAACACCATTCCGGGCCTTTATCTGAAATACTTCCTGTAAGTAGTTAAATGCAGCCTTTTCAAACTGTTTGGGCTCCGTATTTTTGATGTTGTATTTTAATTCTATTTCCTTTTCTAAGTCATCGGTGAACACACGAATCGTACACGCTATGCGCGATGATTTCGGTTGCCACTCCAATAAGGTTTCCGAAAAATGAAACTGATGGGTGAACCCACAGGTCATCACAGCCAAGAGTATCCATAAATATTTTTTCATGTGGGAAAATTAATTCAATTTCGTTGCGACAAAGCGCTAATTTTGAGTCATGTCAAGGATTCTATCAAATACAGACAAAACCCATATCGCAAAGTGGGTGGGCGAGGCGCAGCTGATTTCCATATTTGCCCACCAAAGTCCCGACGGCGATGCTGTGGGTTCAGCATTGGGTCTCGCCAATGCGTTGATCAGCATGGGAAAAAAGGTGAAAGTGGTTTTACCCGATGCGCTTCCTGCTTTTTATTATTTCCTCCAGGGTGCACATGACATTGTTTTTTTTCATGAAAAGCCTGATGAGGTAAAGAACATCATCGCCCAATCTGATTTGCGCTTTTATCTCGATTTCAATCGCATCGATCGCGTAGGCCAAGAGCTTGCAAAATGCTTGGCCGATTATACCGGAAACAGCATCATGATCGATCACCACCAACAGCCTGATGATGTGGCGTCTGTGTTGTTCTCCGATACAACATTCACCAGTACATCCGAAATGATTTTTCAATTATTACGCCAAATGGACTGGATGGATTATTTGAACTTGCCAGCAATGGAGGCCATCTATACCGGTGTGGTGACTGATACAGGCTCCTTCCGCTTTCCAGTCGTGACTGCAGAGACCCACCAAATGGTGGCCTTTATGCTGGAGCGTGGATTGAACCACGCCAAAATTCACCAAGAGGTTTATGATACCCAAAATTT
Organism: Bacteroidota bacterium; assembly: GCA_039798325.1. Taxonomy (GTDB): domain Bacteria; phylum Bacteroidota; class Bacteroidia; order Flavobacteriales_D; family Sanyastnellaceae; genus CAMCTV01. The sequence continues at coordinate 3,547 of JBDKGG010000125.1, read as the reverse complement.
CAACCGTCTTCAATTGACGGGGTATGCTTTGGGGCAAAAGTTGGTGTATCGTCCCGAAAAGAAATTGGCTTATATTACACTTTCTCAAGGAGAGCTCAATCGATTTCATTATCAATCTGGTGATACTGAAGGCCTCGTCAATCAAGCGCTATCGATTGGTGGGGTGACCATGGCCGTCTTCCTAAGGGAGGCCGATGAACCTGGGATTGTGCGTTGTAGCTTTCGCTCAAAGGGAGACCAGGATGTGAATGTTTTTGCCCGCCAAAATTGGAATGGTGGAGGTCATAAGAATGCGGCAGGGGGTAAATTTCACGGAACCTTGGATCAAGCCATAGAACTATTGGAAAACTTAACAGCATGAGAATCTTTTACGCCCTGTTCTTGTTTACTTTATTTGCTTGCGGTGATCCTCAACCAGCAACACCCACCTATGCTGAAATCGAAGCCCATCTGCTGGAAATGAATCAAGCCAAAAGCCAAGAAGAGTCGGATTCCATCCAGCATTTTATTGCTAAAAAGAAGTGGCCCATGACTCACAACGGAGGCGGGTTGTATTATGAGATCACTGAGAAAGGCCGAGGCATTCCCATTGAAAATGGCATGTCAGTAGCCATAACATTCAAGGTTTATCTCCTAGACGGAACCCTTTGTTATGAAACTTTGGCCGCTGATCCGGTCCGTTTTAAGGTAGGTAAAGATCACGTTGAATCGGGTCTTCATCAGTTGATGCCGCTATTGCACAAAGGCGACCGCGTGCGCGTTGTATTGCCTTCTGTCTTGGCCTTTGGTTTTACTGGCGACAAGAAAAAAATCCCAGGTGATACGCCATTGCATTATGAAATTGCTGTGCTCAATGATTAGAAAAATCAGAACAGCTGTTTTTATTTTTCTTGCCACTTTGGTATGGGTCGGGTGTGATGATGGTCGTGGTCCCTGGCAAGAGCAGCTCATCGCTTTTGGTGAGGGACATGCTACCATAGGCAATTCTTACCGAGCTTGGTCGATGGTGTTTTTCCTGAACGATGATCACCATGTCATCGACAGCCAATACGTTTACATTTCTTCGCATTCCCTAAAAAATGCAGCCTTTCAAGAACGCGTTAATCTCTTGCATGAAGGTGATATCAAAGAATGGGAGGTTGTCTCAGAAACCAATTTGAGCGAAATACTCACCCTGCCTCCAGATGCCCGTTGGCAACAAATTCGGTGCATTCAATTGCTTACTGAAACCGAATGGAAAAAGCAATTGATGGACTTGGTCCAGACCCACGAATTGTCAGAAGAAAAGGCTGTGGAATATTATGCCCAGGAAAGCTTTGATGAGCGTCGCCCAGGCTTGGCTTGGCGATGGATTCGGCGCAGCACTTCCTCCCCAATTTCTGATTCAGCCGAAGTGATGACCCACATCGGAACCACCTTGTGCAATGGTCAATCGGTGGGCAATCCCATGCGTTTGCAGGCCAAGAAAGGTCAACCCGACCAATGGGCACCAGCAGTGCAATGGGTGCTAAAATACCTGGCAGACGGCGACTCAGTAGAAATCATCGCCAAATCCGAGTTTGCATTCGGACAGAACGGTTCGGCAATATTGGGCATCCCAGGCGGAACGCCATTAATTTTTCACCTCGGAGTGCGTTCAGTCCAATAAGGTTGTAACATTGCGACATGATTGATTTGACACCCAGTGCAGACCAGTTTATCGAAAAAGGCAGTTTGCTGTTGGCAGAACCTTTCATCAGCGACCCCTTTTTCAAAAGAACCGTTATTCTCGTCTGTGACCACGGAAAAGAAGGCTCTTTTGGTTTTGTATTAAATAACTACGTGGAGGTAGAATTGTCGCAATTGATGGAGGACTTTCCCGATGACAAAATCCACATCTCCATTGGGGGCCCTGTCAAATCTTCCAATTTGTTTTACCTGCACACCAAAGGAGAGCTAATCCCCAATAGCGCGGCCATCATGGATGGTTTGTATTTCGGCGGCGACTTTGATGTCCTCAAAGAAAAAGTAATTGCTGGTGAAATTCAATTGAAAGAGATTCGTTTCTTTTTGGGTTACAGCGGTTGGGGAGTGGGGCAATTGGACGATGAATTGGGCGAGAAGAGCTGGTTTGTCACAAAAGTCAACGCCGCTACCATCATGCATTTCAATGAGAAAGACATGTGGCGCGGCATCATGAGAAAATTGGGAAAGAAAGGCCAGTTGGTGGCCAATTTCCCAGAGGATCCAGAATTGAATTAACATGAAATTGTATCGACCCGAAATCAGATTCAGGGACATGGACGCCATGGGCCATGTCAACAATGCCACTTATTTTACCTACATGGAGCAGGCCCGCATTCAGTATTTCCGTGACTTGCGCGTGGAGAAGTGGGATTGGATAGAAGAAGGGGTAGTGGTGGCCAAAAACGAGTTGAATTATAAGACACCATTGTTTTTCGATGACGAGGTGGTGATCAAAACGTATTGTTCACATTTGGGCAATAAGAGCGTGACCCTAACGTCCAATATTTTCAAAATCGTGAAAGGCCAAGAGGTACTCGCGGCACATGGCGCTTGTGTATTGGTTTCTTTTAACCACAAGACACAGCAAACCCAGGATATACCTGGGTTTTGGAGGTCGCTATTGCAACAAGATTTGGAAGAGAATCAAGATTAAATTTTCTCAATCTTCACACCTTTGTTGTTTCCAAAAACAACGAAGTAATTTCCGGATGCCAGTTTTCTGATGTCGGCAAAAACTTGATTTTTTCCTTGCATTACCAGATTACCCTGTACATCGTACAATCTAAAATTCTGTGGCGTGTTCCAACGAATTTCATCGGCGCTGGGATTGGGATAAACCGCAAATTCCATAGACATGACATTCTCAACTCCATTGGGATTGGTGCCATTGCTGGTTCCAGGTGTCACCGTGTTGGAGGTAGTGAACTGAATCCAATTGCTGAAGCCATCGTATTGACGACCATAGCTGGTGTCAGCACCGATGAATCCCCATTGTACCTCGTCTACCAAACTGAAGCCATCTGTGCTGAAAATACCGGCATATTCGCCTGCATTGGACAAACTAAAATTGGCATGCAGCACACCTTGGTTCAAATCCGCATCGCAGAAAAACAATTTCCAACCGCCGGAAGGTATGGTGACGCTATCGGGATAGGTGGAGGGAATTTGCCATTTGTTGCGAATCTCAGGGTTGTCAGAGAGGTAGTAGCCGCCGAGGTTGATGGGGGTGCTCAAAGGATTATAAATTTCAATCCAGTCTTCGTATTCACCAAAGTTGTCGGTTAGGGTGGCCAAATTTTTGGCCATCACTTCATTGATTTTCACGGCTGCACCGGGGACAACAAAAAGCGTATTAGAGGCCGTGGGAGTGGGGGAAGTAAAAATCATACTGCTTACGCCACCGTCCACATTTCTACCCCAGCTTTGATCTGCAGCAATGGTGTTGAAGTTGTAGGTGTCAACAACTGTAGTGCCATTGGGAGCCACAATTTTTACATTTCCGGTTGATCCCAAAGACAAATTCAAATGCATGGCGCCTTGG
>JBDKGG010000124.1:0-25243 GCA_039798325.1 Bacteroidota bacterium | reverse complement strand
CAGGAATGGTGATGGGTAATTTTCCTATTCTTGACATGATCTTTTGGTATTAATAAACGTAACACAATACTTCTCCACCAACATTCTCTTTGCGAGCCAACTTGTCGGTCATTACACCTTTGGGAGTAGAAACCACTGCGATTCCCAAACCGTTCAATACACGTGGCATCTCATCTACACCAACATACTTGCGCAAACCTGGAGAGGAAATACGGTCGATCTTGGAGATGGCGGGCTGCTTGGTTTTCGCGTTGTACTTTAAGGCAATCTTGATCACCCCGGGTACACCCTCTTCAAATTTGTAATTCAAAATATACCCCGACTCATGAAGGATGCGAGTAATTTCCTTCTTCAAGTTTGAAGCTGGAATCTCCACCACTTTATGACGTGCCATCTGCGCGTTGCGGATGCGGGTCAAGTAATCTGCTATTGGATCAGTATTCATTTTCTTAGTCCTTCTTAATTATATTACCAACTTGCTTTCTTCACTCCGGGAATTCTTCCTTCCAAGGCTAGTTCACGGAATTGGTTACGACAGATACCGAATTGGCGCATGTATCCACGAGGGCGTCCAGTCAATTGACAACGATTGTGTACGCGAACCTTGCTGCTGTTCTTGGGCAACTTTTGCAAAGCATCCCAATCTCCTGCTTCTTTCAAAGCTTCACGCTTTGCAGCGTATTTTTCAACAAGTGCAATTCTCTTGCGCTCGCGGGCTTTCATTGATTCTTTAGCCATTGTACTTCTTTATATCTACGTTTATTATTATTTCTGTAATGGGAATCCGAAACCTTCTAACAATGCTTTCGCTTCCTCATTGGTTTTGGCTGTAGTTACCAAGGTAATGTCCATACCGTTGATCATTTTCACCTTGTCCAAATCGATTTCTGGGAAGATGATTTGCTCTTTCACTCCGAAAGTGAAATTGCCATGTCCATCAAAACCTGTATTCTTTACTCCACGGAAATCACGTGTACGAGGCAAAGAAACGGCGATCAAACGATCCAAGAACTCATACATCTTGTCACCTCTCAAAGTTACTTTGGCGCCGATTGGAACACCTTTTCTCAATTTGAAGTTAGAGATATCCTTGGTAGAAACGGTAGCTACCGCTTTCTGACCTGCAATCATGGTCATCTCCTCTACAGCAGAGTCAACCAATTTCTTGTCGGCCGTAGCCTTACCGATACCCTGGTTCAAACAGATCTTGGTGATCTTTGGAACCTGCATCGATGACTTGTACTCGAAACGCGTCTTTAACGCTGGAATGATTTCGTCGTTGTACTTGTTGCGTAATCTTGGTGTGTAGCTCATTTGATTGCCTCCCCTGATTTTTTGGAATAACGTTCTAATTTTCCGTTCTCATTTCTGCGACGGCCCACTCTTGTGGCGTTGCCCTTGGCATCCAACAACATTACGTTGCTGATGTTGATACCGGCCTCTTTCTTCTCAATTCCACCTTGTGGATTTTGAGCAGATGGCTTCTTGTGACGGGTAACCAAATTTACACCCTCAACAATTACCGTGTCTTTTTCGCGATTTACTTCGATAACACGACCTTGCTTGCCTTTGTTATCACCGGCGGTTACCACCACCATATCGCCTTTCTTTATTTTCAAACGTTTAAACATCGTACTTAAGTTTTAGAGCACCTCTGGCGCCAATGAAACGATTTTCATGTAATCCTTTTCGCGAAGTTCACGAGCCACCGGGCCAAAGATACGTGTTCCACGCATCTCACCGTTGTTGTTCAACAATACAACAGCATTGTCGTCAAAACGGATGTAACTGCCGTCTGGTCTTCTTACTTCTTTTTTGGTTCTTACTATTACCGCTTTGGTAACAGCACCCTTCTTTACGTTTCCTGAAGGAAGAGCATCTTTCACCGTTACGACGATTTGATCTCCCAAAGACGCGTATCTACGGCGCGTACCGCCCAAAACACGGATCACCAATACTTCGCGTGCTCCACTGTTGTCTGCCACTCTTAGGCGTGATTCATTTTGTACCATGACTCAATCTCCTTATTTCGTTATTTCGCCTTTTCAATGATTTCCACCATTCTCCAGCGCTTCAATTTGCTTAATGGGCGTGTTTCCATGATTTTTACAGTATCACCGATACCACACTCTTGCTTCTCATCATGCGCCATGAATCGTTTTGTGTGTTTCACAAACTTTCCATATTTCGGGTGACGAATTTTTGTCTCTACCGATACAACAATACTTTTTTCCATTTTGTTGCTGGTGACGATCCCGACACGTTCTTTACGAAGATTTCTTTCCATCACGGCTTATTATTTATTCTTCAATTCGGTTAATACTGTTTTCATACGAGCAATCTCACGACGCTTGTTGCGAATCGTCATTGGATTCTCTGTGCCCGCGATTTGGTGTCCAAATTTCATTTTGGCCAAGGCGGTTTCACTTTCACTGATCTGAGCCAACAAATCAGCTTCAGACATGTTTCTATAGTCGGCGGCTTTCATAACTTCTATTATTCAGTATAATCGGGTCTTACGATGAATTTGGTCTTGCATGGCAACTTTTGAGCAGCCAAACGCAACGCTTCTTGTGCTGTTGCCAAAGGAACTCCTTCTGCTTCAAACAAAATTCTTCCTGGCTTAATCACAGCTACCCAATGGTCGGGAGCTCCTTTACCTTTACCCATACGAACCTCAGCAGGCTTTGTAGTGATGGGCTTATCTGGGAAAATTCTGATCCACACCTTACCTTCACGCTTCATGAAACGGGTCAAGGCGACACGAGCAGCTTCCAACTGTCTGGAGGTGATAAATCCTTCATCCAAGGTTTTGATCGCAAAACTTCCGAAAGCCAACTGAGACCCTCTGTAGGCAATCCCTTTGATCTTACCTTTCTGCTGTTTTCTGTATTTGGTTCTTTTTGGTTGTAACATCTCTCAATTCTTTTAGCGAGTTCTTATTTAATTAGCGGCTCTTGCGATCTCCTCTTCTGTCACGATTGTCGCGGCTATCACGACGATCGTTTCCTCCTTGTGGTGAACCTCCGCGTTTGTTGTTGCTGTTTCCACCCTGTTGAGGGGCGCCAAAGTTAGGGGATAAATCTCTTTTTCCGTATACTTCTCCACGACAAATCCAAACTTTCACACCAATTCTTCCGTAACTGGTATGAGCCTCAGCATGATGGTAATCGATATCCGCACGCAAAGTGTGCAATGGTGTACGTCCTTCTTTGTAAGACTCAGAACGCGCAATCTCAGCTCCGTTCACACGACCGGCGATGGTTACCTTGATTCCTTCTGCACCCATTCTCATGGCAGATGCAATCGACATCTTGGTGGCACGACGGTAAGAAATACGGCCCTCGATTTGACGACAAATTCCATCCGCTACCAAACGTGCATCTAATTCAGGACGCTTGATTTCAAAAATGTTGATTTGAACATCCTTTCCAGTCAACTTCTTCAACTCCTCCTTCAACTTGTCTACCTCTGTACCCGCTTTTCCGATAATGATACCTGGACGAGCGGTGTTGATGGTAACAGTGACCAACTTCAACGTTCTTTCGATTACGATTTTAGATACTGAAGCTTTCTTCAAACGCGCCATCAAATACTTGCGGATTTTATCGTCTTCAACGATACGGTCCGCGTAATTTTTGCCGCCAAACCAATTGCTGTCCCATCCTTTGATGAAACCTAAACGATTACCTATTGGGTTACACTTTTGTCCCATGCTTATTGCTTATTTTTTATCTAAAATGATCGTTACGTGATTACTGCGCTTGCGAATTTTGTGAGCACGACCTTGAGGCGCAGCGCTGATGCGCTTCAATGTGTGAGATACATCTACTTTGATTTCTTTTACAACTACATCAGAAGTAGTGATGTCTTGTCCTTCATTCTTGGCTTGCCAGTTGGCAATTGCTGATCTCAACAATTTCTCCAACGGGGTGGCTGTATTGCGGCGAGTGAACTTTAAAATATTCAACGCGGCAATCACTTCCTTTCCACGAATGGTATCCGCTACCAAACGCATCTTACGCGGTGAGGTTGGAAAACTATTCAATTTGGCGAACGCACAATTCTTACGTTCTTCCTTTAGCCTATCGGCCATTTCTCTTTTACGAGCTCCCATGACTTATTGTTTATCGTTGGTGCGTATTATTATTTCTTGTTACCGGCGTGTCCGCGGAAGTTACGTGTTGGTGAAAATTCACCCAACTTATGTCCTACCATGTTCTCTGTAACATAAACAGGAATAAATGTTTTTCCGTTGTGCACACCAATCGTCAATCCTACCATGTCAGGAGAGATCGTGCTGGCACGGCTCCATGTCTTGATGACACTCTTCTTGCCGTTTGCTTGTGCATCCTCTACTCTCTTAGAGAGTTTGTAGTGGATAAAAGGTGGTTTCTTTAATGACCTAGCCATTGCTTATATTACTTCTTTCTACGTTCGATAATCAATTTATTTGAAGCCTTCTTAGGCGCGCGGGTTTTGTAACCCTTAGATGGTGTACCCTTACGAGAACGTGGCAAACCTCCAGACTGACGTCCTTCACCACCACCCATTGGGTGATCCACTGGATTCATCGCAACACCACGTACACGTGGACGACGTCCTAACCAACGGCTACGTCCTGCTTTACCAGAGCGAACCAAGTTGTGTTCTGAGTTAGAAACAGCACCTACTGTCGCCAAACACTTGGCCAATACCTTTCTGGTCTCACCTGAAGGCAATGTGATTACTGCGTACTCACCATCTCTTGCAGACAACTGAGCGTAGCTTCCAGCACTGCGTGCCATTGAACCACCCTTACCTGGCTTCAATTCGATGTTGTGAATAACCGTTCCCAAAGGAAGGTCTCTCAAAGGAGAGGTATTACCCACTTCAGGAGCAACTTTGTCACCCGATACAATCACTGTACCTACTGTCAAACCTTGAGGAGCCAAAATGTAACGCTTCTCACCGTCTGTGTACTCAACCAAAGCGATACGTGCTGAACGATTTGGATCATACTCGATGGTCATTACGGTAGCTTCCATTCCGTGCTTGTCACGCTTGAAATCAATCAAACGGTAGTTTCTCTTGTGACCGCCACCAATCATGCGCATGGTGCGCTTTCCTTGGTTGTTACGACCACCCGACTTTTTCATCGGAACCACCAACGGCTTGTATGGCTTATCTGCGGTGATGTCTTCGAAAGTAGCGGCTACTTTGAAACGCGTACCTGCAGTAATTGGATTTAATTTTTTAATTCCCATTTCTCTTCAATATTAGATGTTGGAATAAAAGTCAATGGTTTCACCAGGAGCCAATTTGATTAAGGCTTTCTTGTAAGAAGCTGATCTTCCAGACAAGATTCCGGCTTTGGTATAACGGCTCTTGGCCTTTCCGTCGTAACGTAAGGTGTTTACCTTTACTACGTTTACTCCGTATGCAGACTCAATGGCCTTTTTGATTTCAATTTTGTTGGCGTTGACATCCACGATGAAGCCAAACTTTCCTTGCTTCTCTTGAATGGAGGTCATTTTCTCCGTGATCAGTGGGCGGATTAGAATTGGATTCATGTGTTTACTTTTTTAAGATTTCTGTCAATACTTCGTGAGCGTTACCAACAAAGATTACTTGGTGACAATTCATGATATCATAGGTATTCACCATGTTGGCCATTTGAACTTGCGTTCCTTGAACGTTGCGTGAGCTCAAGTACAAATTATTGTCTTTTTCGCCCATCAAAATCAAGGTCTTCTTGTCAGCAACATTCATGTTCTTCAACACTTGAATGAAAGACTGTGTCTTAGGCTGCGCCATGCTCAAAGCATCAACCACTACGATTCCATTTTCTTTTGCTTTATAAGACAAAGCAGAAGCACGGGCCAAACGTTGTGTACTCTTGTTCACTTTGATATCGTACTTGCGTGGTTGAGGACCAAAAATACTTCCTCCTTGACGGAACAAAGGATTCTTGATACTACCCTTACGAGAACCACCAGTACCTTTTTGCTTGTGCAATTTGCGGGTAGATCCGTGGATCTCACCTCTGTGCTTGGTTTTGTGGGTACCTGAACGCTGAGCAGCCAAGTAACGCTTCACATCCAAATAAATCGCATGATCGTTGGGCTCGATAGCAAAGATTGCATCATCGAGGTTCACTTTCTTGCCGGTCTTTTGACCTTCTGTATTTAATACTTCGATCTGCATATTACTTCACGATATAAACGGTTGAACCATTGAAGCCGGGAATAGCTCCTTTCACTAAAATCAAGTTTTGATCGGCCAAAACCTTCACCACTTCCAAGTTCTGGATGGTGCAACGTGCACCTCCGTCTCGACCTGCCATGCGCATTCCCTTGAATACACGGCTGGGGTCAGAAGAAGCTCCCAAAGAACCTGGTGCACGCAAACGGTTATGTTGTCCGTGTGTTGCCTCACCTACTCCGGAGAATCCGTGTCTTTTAACAACACCTTGGAAACCCTTACCTTTGGTTGTACCTACCACGTCTACGTTCTCACCTTCAGCAAAAACGCTTTCCAACGTAATGGTATCACCCATTTTCACTTCTTGATCGAAACCATCGAACTCAGCCAAAAAACGCTTTGGCGTGGTTCCAGCCTTCTTGAAGTGACCTTGCATCGGTTTGCTGGTGTTCTTTTCCTTCTTATCACCGAAGGCAATTTGAACAGCAGTGTAGCCGTCTTTTTCTTGTGTCTTGATTTGCGTCACTACACATGGACCAGCCTCTATCACCGTGCATGGAATATTCTTTCCAGCGGCACTGTAGATGCTAGTCATCCCTACTTTTTTACCAATTATTCCTGGCATGTGCTTATTTTTTATTGATTGTTACACTTTGATTTCTACCTCTACTCCACTAGGCAACTCCAACTTCATCAAGGCATCAACTGTCTTGGAAGAAGAGCTATAAATGTCCAAAAGACGCTTGTAGCTATCCAATTGGAACTGCTCACGTGCCTTCTTGTTCACGTGTGGTGAACGCAACACGGTGTAGATTCTTTTGTGGGTTGGCAATGGAATAGGTCCATTGACTACCGCACCGGTACTCTTTACCGTCTTTACGATTTTCTCAGCTGACTTGTCAACCAAGTTGTGATCGTAAGACTTCAATTTAATGCGAATTTTTTGCGCCATTTGATTCTTTATATCGATATATTATGAATTCTTTCCTTTAACCTTTGAAATCACAGCCTCTGCAACGTTGTTGGGAGCTGGAGCGAAGTTGCTGAACTCCATGGTTGAAGATGCACGACCTGAAGTGATGGTTCTCAAATCAGTCACGTATCCAAACATCTCGCTCAATGGAACTTTCGCGTTGATTACAGTAGCTCCGTTACGCTCGTTGGTTCCTTCGATCAAACCGCGACGCTTGTTCAAGTCACCGATTACGTCACCCATGTTCTCAGCTGGTGTTACCACCTCATGCTTCATGATGGGCTCCATGATGATCGGACGACACTTGGGTGCTGCTTCACGGAAGGCCATTTTCGCACACAACTCAAAAGACAATGCATCGGAGTCAACTGCGTGGAAAGATCCATCGTTCAATTCAACTTTCAAAGAATCGATGGGGAATCCTGCCAAGATACCATTGTTCATGGCCTCTTTGAAACCTTTCTCGATTGAAGGGATGAATTCGCGAGGAATGTTACCACCCTTGATGTTGTTCACGAAAACCAAACCTGTCTTTTCTGGATCATCATTGGGACCCAATGTGAATACGATATCCGCGAATTTACCACGACCACCGGTTTGCTTCTTGTAAATCTCTCTATGATCAGTAGATGAAGTCAAAGCCTCTTTGTAAGAAACCTGAGGAGCACCTTGATTACATTCTACTTTGAACTCACGCTTCAAACGGTCAACGATAATTTCCAAGTGCAACTCACCCATTCCGGAGATGATGGTTTGACCAGAATCTTCGTCGGTTTTTACACGGAAAGTTGGATCCTCTTCGGCCAATTTTGCCAAAGCCATACCTAACTTATCGCTATCTGCTTGTGTCTTTGGCTCCACTGCCAATCCAATAACTGGATCTGGGAATACCATTGACTCAAGAATGATTGGATTCTTTTCATCACACAAAGTATCTCCTGTCTTGATGTCCTTGAAACCTACTACGGCACCAATGTCACCTGCTCCCAAATATTCGATGGGGTTCTGCTTATTGGCGTGCATTTGGAAGATACGAGAGATACGCTCTTTGTTTCCACTGCGTGTATTCAATACGTATGAACCTGCATCCAATTTACCAGAATAAGCGCGAGTGAAAGCCAAACGACCTACGAATGGGTCAGTAGCAATCTTGAACGCCAAACCAGCAAATGGCTCGCTGAAACTTGGCTTGCGAGAAATCTCTTCACCAGTATCAGGATGGGTACCTTTAATGCTTTCTTTGTCCATTGGAGATGGCATCAATTCCATCACCAAATCCAACATGGTTTGAACTCCTTTGTTCTTGAAAGAAGAACCGCAAACCATTGGAACAATTGTCTGATTCAAACAAGCTTGACGCAAAGCATCCAAAATCTCACGCTCAGAAATGGAGTTGGGATCATCAAAGAACTTCATCATCAAGTTGTCATCGAATTCAGAAACTGCTTCTAACAACTTCTCACGATACATCATCGCCTCATCCATCATATCAGCTGGAATATCGACAACCTCGTAAGTCATTCCTTTATCGTGCTCATTCCAGATCATTCCACGGAAGTTGATCAAGTCAACTACTCCTTTGAAATCATCCTCAGCACCGATGGGCAATTGCAATGGCACAGCATTGCTACCCAACATATCTTTCACTTGCTTAACAACCTTCAAGAAATCGGCACCCTGGCGGTCCATTTTGTTTACAAAACCGATACGAGCAACGTTGTAGTTGTTCGCCAAACGCCAGTTGGTCTCTGATTGTGGTTCAACACCATCAACAGCAGAGAACAAGAACACCAATCCATCCAATACACGCAAAGAACGGTTTACCTCAACGGTAAAGTCAACGTGACCAGGAGTATCGATGATATTGATGTGGTATTTTTCACCACGGTAGTTCCAGAAAACGGTAGTAGCCGCAGAAGTGATGGTAATCCCTCTCTCCTGCTCCTGAACCATCCAGTCCATGGTAGCAGCACCGTCGTGAACTTCACCAATTTTGTGGTTCACACCAGCGTAATAAAGAATACGCTCGGTAGTTGTGGTTTTTCCTGCATCGATGTGAGCAGCAATACCAATATTTCTTGTGAATTTAAGGTCGCGTGACATGTTTCTTTCTCTCTAAAAATTAAAAACGGAAATGTGAGAAGGCCTTGTTGGCTTCAGCCATGCGGTGAACATCTTCTCTCTTTTTGTAAGCAGCACCTTCATTCTTGGCAGCAGCGATGATTTCACCAGCCAATTTTTCAGACATGCTCTTTTCATTGCGCTTGCGAGCGTATCCAATCAACCACTTCATGGCCATTGAACTTTTGCGCTCTTCACGAATGGGAGATGGGATTTGGAAAGTAGCACCACCTACACGGCGGCTGCGTACCTCTACAGCAGGCGTAACGTTTTCCAACGCACGACGCCATACTTCCAAACCTTCTTCTTGTGTCTTTGCAGCCACCTTCTCGATTGCATCGTAGAAAATGGTGAAAGCAACGTTTTTCTTACCTTGCAACATGATGTTGTTGACGAACTTGGTTACAACGGTATCATTGAACCTTGGATCGGGTAATACGACAATTTTTTTCGCTTTTCTTCTTCTCATGACTTAAGCTTATTTCTTTTTACCTGCAGCTGCTGGAGCTTGACCTGGTTTTGGACGTTTTGTACCATACTTTGAACGACGCTGACCACGACCATTCACGCCGGCTGTATCCAACGCACCGCGAACGATGTGATAACGTACACCTGGAAGATCTTTCACACGACCTCCACGAACCAACACGATGCTGTGTTCCTGCAAGTTGTGCCCTTCTCCTCCGATGTAGGCGATAATTTCAAATCCATTGGTCAAACGCACTTTGGCCACCTTTCTCAAAGCCGAGTTTGGCTTCTTTGGGGTGGTAGTGTAAACCTTGGTGCATACTCCACGACGCTGTGGGCATGACGTTAACGCAGCACTCTTGCTACGATACGTTTTGGGCTCTCGGCCCTTTCTAATCAATTGTTGAACTGTTGGCATGTTCGTTCTAAGTTCCTTTGTTTCACTGATTTCTAACGTAGTCACTCTACGCGAAATTCGGGTTGCAAATGTACATCTTTATTTCATTCTCGCAAGACCTGTTGTTGATTATTTTTTGAATTTAGCAAAATTACTTCACAACGCTTTGATTTTCAATGAAATAAAAATGAGTCAAAAATCGCTTTTTTTCAACATTTTTTCTCTTTTTACCAGGTCTTTCCTCTTTTGTTATTGAATTTTATTCACCAACGTTTTTTGAAAACCTGTATTTCCATTTTTTTACCGCTCCGTGATTTTTACAGCTGCATTTTGCTCATTTTTGCAATCGATGAATGCAAGAAGAACAGATATCACCCAATTTTTAATCGGCGCCCTTATCGTTTTGGTTGCTGGATACATTCTCCAGTTTTCCTTTTTCAAATGGGATTTGACCGAAGAAAAACGCCATACCCTCACCCCAGCGACAAAGGATATGTTGGCCAATTTGGAAGACAAAGTTTTTGTCCGTTGCTATTTACACGGAGAATTCCCGGCCAATTTCAAGCGATTGGAAACCAGCGTACGCGAAAAGCTTGAAGAGTTCAAGGATTACAGTGATGGTAAGGTACAATTTGAATTCATTGATCCATATGCGAATACCGATAAAAAACGTGTTGCCGATCAAGAAAAAGCGCTGGACGAAAAAGGATTAAAATTCACACGCTTATCCCTCAAACAAGGCGGTGCTCAGCAGTTCAAATTGATCTGGCCGGGCTGTATCATTGAATACCGCGGAAAAGAAACAGCAGTTCAACTTTTCAAGAGCGAATCCCCCACTTTCACCGATGACATGATCAACTCATCGGTCAATAATTTGGAATATGAATTGGCCAGTCGTTTGCGCATGGCCATCCGCCCGGAAAAACCTGCAGTAGCTATTCTAGAAGGGCACCGAGAATTGGCCCCGATTCAAATGGCTGATTTCCTTACCGCTGTTGAAGAAAATTACAACATGGCATTTGTAAAAATCGATGAGAAAATCAATGCTTTTTCAGATAAAATCGATGGCTTTGATGGCAGGAAAAATCGCTTTCAAACCCTGGTGATTGCCAAGCCCGATAGTGTCATCAGCGAGAAAGATCGGGTCATCATCGATCAGTTCATCATGAATGGTGGCAAAGTACTTTGGTTGGTGGATCCCGTTCGTACTGATTTGGATAGTTTGCGATTGCGCCAAGAGACCATGGCCATTTCCAACGAGAACGGTGTATATGAGCAACTTTTTGAATATGGGGTTCGATTGAATAGGAATATTGTCATTGATTATCAATGCGCGCCGATTGCCTTTGATGCAGGTCCAAACGGCAATCAAAGGGACATCAAAATGTTCAATTGGTATTATGCCCCATTGATGTTTACTCAAGGACAAAATCACCCCATTGTTTCGCACTTGGACCCCATCAAATTGGAATTTGCATCAAGCCTAGATTCAGTCAACGCAGGTAAAGGAATCAAGAAAACAGTATTATTGAGAAGCTCTCCTTTGAGCAAGGCTTGGAATACACCCGTGCGAATCAACACGTCGATTGTGAGCTTGGAGCAAAATTATTTTGAGGCCAACAAAAACGATGGCATGCCCATGGCCATGCTGTTGGAGGGAAGTTTTCACTCGGCGTATTATGACCAACTGCCCAACAATTTGAGACAAGACAAAAGCATTGGCTTTAAAGACAACAGCTCAAAAACGGCCATCATCGTGGTTGGAGATGGCGACATCATTCGCAATGGTTTGATGCCGGCACAAACAGGTTATACTCCATTGCCTTTGGGATATGACCGATATGCAAAAGCAGTATTATATGACAACAAAGAATTTTTATTGAATTGCATCAATTATTTGATGGATGACCAAGCATTGATTAGTGTCCGTTCACGAACAATTCAGTTGCGCAAATTGGACACCAAGAAAATTGCACATCAGAAAACCAACATCCAAATTGCCAATACAGCTGTTCCATTATTATTGGCAATGGTCATGGGTGTCGGTCAATTTTTATGGAGAAAAAGAAAGTGGGGAAAATGAAGAATAAAAAAACAATTGCATCCGTAGCGGTATTGATCATATTATCGGCACTGGCTGTCTACTATTACAACAAAAATCAACACAGCAGTATTGCTGAAAATCCGTTTACCCAATTTGCCATTACGGACACCAGTTCTGTAACCAAAATTTTTATAGCGGATAATCAAGGCAACACGGCACTGTTGGAGCGACCTCAGCAAGGCCGATTGTGGACTTTGAACAAAAGATACAAGGCCAGAGAAGACGCCTTGAAAAATTTGTTACAAGTGGTCAACCGCATCAAAGTAAGGGGAAATGTCTCATCTAAATCTCGAGACAACATGATGAAAGTATTGGGATCCTCTGCCAAGAAAGTTGAGATCTATGTCAACGGAGAAAATGAACCTTCAAAAATCTACTATGTAGGACCCAATACCCAAGATCATACAGGCACCATCATGTTGTTGGAAATCCCCGATGAAGGCAAATCACCTGAGCCATACATCTGCCATATGGAAGGATTTACAGGGTTTCTGAATCCACGTTTTTTCGCAGAAGAGATGGAATGGCGTTACACCGGCATCTTTGACCATCCTAAATTGGATATCGCAAAGATTGAGGTACAGCATAGCATCCCAGAATATTCATTTGACATAAAATACAACGGAGGAAATCAAATCGCTTTGTTGCACAATCAACAAAATATTGAGAAGTTTGACTCTGTCAAGGTGAAAGACTTTTTGCTCAGTTTCAAAAAAGTTCACATTGAATCCTACCGCACTTTTCTCAAACCTGAAGTGGAAGACTCCATTCGAAAAATCAAACCCATTGTTCGCATCAATGTGTTGAGCACAGCAGGAAAAAAAGAGACCGTTGCTTTGTTTTTGAAAAGAGGCAAGGAAGGCGGTGTAGATGCCAATGGGAACCCATCACCCTGGGATGCAGAGTACTTTTGGGCGATGAATGACAAAGGGGAAATTGGATTGGCTCAGCGCTATGTCTTTGACCCGATTACCCTTCCCTTTCAAGCTTTTATCAAGTAAAATCTGACTGATTACGCACTCCAATGGTGCATCAATATGGATGCAGCTATGGCTGCATTCAGCGACTCTGCCCTACCCGATTGTTCTATTCGAACATATTGCGAAATGTAACCTCGCGTTGCAGCGCTTATTCCGTGTGATTCACTTCCAATAACCAAAACGGCATTCCTTTCAGGCAAGGGCATTTCTTTTAAAGCTTGTCCTTTCAAATCCGCTCCTAATATGCCTCGATGCTGTGCTTTTGCCTCCTCCAGAAAGTCACCCTTTGTATCCACTTGAATTTGAATATGAAAAATGCTTCCCATGGTAGATTGAATCACTTTGGGATTGTACAGTTCCACGCATTGCGGTGCCAATACCACTTGTGACCATCCAAACGCGTCTGCACTTCGGATCAAGGTACCGAGGTTGCCCGGATCTTTTATGCCATCTAAGTATAGCACTTTTTCAGAAGAAGAAATTGGTTTAAAAGTCAACTGATGCACAATGGCCAGGTAGGGCGAAGGAGAATTCAATGCGGAGATTTGCTGCATTTCATGATCTGCTATCCACTCCGCAACATTCTTTGTACACCAGGCTTCGTCGATGGAATACACCGCATTCATGAAGGCACCAGCTGCCTTGGCTTCTTGAATCAACTTCTCCCCTTCAATGATAAACAATCCAGTCTCTTTCCTGAATTTGGACTGATGCAGAGATCGGATATTTTTTATTTGGGCTTTTGAAATTGACATGATGAAAGAAAAGACTTTGTACCTTCGGCAAAGGTAAATTTAGTGGTGTTGAATCTGCAGAAAAAAAACATTTTTCTTGTTGTTGTGGTGATGTTCTTCATCAGCTCATGCTCCCTATTCAACAAAATCCCGGAAGGAAAAAGTTATTTCAAGGACCACAATATTGTCATACACGATGCTCCTGTTTTGGATTTTAATCGAGAAGAGTTGTTGGGATTAACCAAAATTAGTCCCAACCGCAAATTGATTTTCTTTCGATTAAATATGCGTATCCATACTTGGTTTGTACCCAACAAACCCTTGGAGCGGAGCATGAAACGTGCAGAAAACAGGTGTGCTATAAAAAATGAAAGAAGGACAAAAAAAGGAAAGGCACCCACCACTTGCAACAGTTTTTGGGGATGGTTGGCCTACACTGTTGGAGAGCCTCCTGTTTTGCTGGACTCTGCGAAGGTGGAAAAATCCGCGCGCATCATGGAGACGCATCTCAAAAAGCAGGGATACTTTCAAACCAAGGTCAGACCTGTTTATACCCCGGGGTTGTACAAAAGATGGATCAGATGGGACAAAAACGCTTACTATGTTACCTATCATCTTTATCCCGGCATAGCGACCAGGATCAATGAACTCAAGCTATCCATAGATGATGAAGGGATGAAACAATATGAATCTGAGATCAAGAAACAAATTCAACTTCAATCCGGAGATCATTTTGATGTCAATGAACTGGATGCGTCCAGAGACCGCATCTCTCAATTTTTGAATAACCAAGGATATTTTGATTTCACCAAAGACTACATCATCATTAAGGCGGACAGCATCAATAAAAAAAACAAAATTGACTTAATATACAACATAAAAAAATCAATCGTTATTTTAGACAACGAGACTCAATCCGTAGATCATCGTCAATATACCTTGGATCAAATTTTTATTCAAACGGACTACAATCCATTGACCCTGCATGAATCCAAAGATGACACGGTATTATTTGATGGAATTAAAATTCACTTCCACCAAAAAAACTACATGAAACCCCGTTTGCTTGCACATAATTTGGCCATAGAAACGGGACAGCTGTACAATCGGGAAAAAATAGACCTTACGTACAAGCGATTGGGGCAATTGGGACTAACACAAAACATTTATGTTGAATTGAAGCCCAAAAACAAACAACTGGGCAATGGATCTTATGCCTTGGATGCCCATGTTCATCTGAACCCATTGCCCCGGCAAAGTGTTTCGGTGCTTCCCAAGGTCACCAATCGATCCGGCTACGCTGGAATCTTTGGCAACTTGGTTTATCGACATCGGAATGTATTTGGAGGTGCAGAGAATTTAGAAACCAAAGTCATGATGGGATTTGAAGCCTCACAGCTTTTGGGAAATACCCCTGCAAATGGAGAGCACATCCAGGACAATTTTCAATTGAATACATTTGAAATTGGACCGCAAGTATCATTATCCTTTCCGCGACTTTTCCCATTTTCTTTTGGCATCAGTAAAAAAAGCAGTGAGCCCAAGAGCACGATTCAAGCCACCTACAACTATCAAGTTAGACCTGACTATGAACGCTATTTAACCCAGGTCAGCTTTGACTGGAGCTTTGTGGAGAACCCCGACAAAGTGAGCAAAGTAAACATTGAATGGGCTGAATTCTCCGTTATCAAGATTGACAAGTCGACCTCTTTTGAGAACTACATTTCAAATTTCAATGATCAATTTCTAGCCAACTCCTATCAGAACCACTTTATCGCTGCTTCAAAAATTGGATTAACCATCAACACGCAAAAATCGAACTTTCAAAAATTCCAATATTACTACAATGGGCTTTTATTAGAAGGAGCAGGCAATGCGATGCGAGGCATCTTCAACATTCTTGCCCCTGGAAGCAAAGATGCCATGGGCAGTTATGAGATCAAGGAAATCCGATTTGCGCAATACATTAAAACAGACCATGATTTACGTGTCTATTATTCCAAAGACACCAGAAACACGATCGTCTTGCGGAGCTTCGTGGGATGTGCTATGCCATTGAAAAACCTTGAGTCCATTCCCTTTGAAAAAAGTTATTTTGTAGGAGGATCGAATGGTATTCGAGCATGGCAAGCCCGCACATTGGGCGTAGGTGCATATCGAGACACGATTAACACAATATCCTTCAACAATATTGGTGACATAAAATTGGAATTTAATGCGGAGTACCGGTTTAAAATCACCAAGAAATTTCAGCCTGCTTTTTTCATAGACGCTGGGAATATTTGGCTATTTAATCAGGATCCTTCACGTCCTAATGCAGAATTCCAATGGGGACGGTTTATGAGTGAGATCGCCATAGGTGCTGGTGCTGGGATGCGATTGGATTTCGACTATTTCATCATTCGGCTGGACGCTGGATTCCCTGTAAAAGACCCTCAAAAAGCCGTTGGTGAAAGATGGGCCTGGCAACCGAAAACGCAGTACAACGCTTTCCGCTCTGAATATTTCGGGGTCAATGAAAGTTACAAACTGAAAGGAATACTCAATTTCGGAATTGGATTTCCTTTCTAATGGTGATTATCTCACCAACATCTTTTGACGCTTCAATAGATAGGCCGTGATGACCTCTTTGAAACCTTTTGATACATCCACTTCAACGAAGTCAATGGAAAACTGATTGCATTTTAATGCAATATCTGACTTCCATTTTTTCCACTTGGCCTGATATTCAGACTGAAGCAAATTGGGATTTAATTTGATGGTCTCCCCTGTTTCCGGATCAATGAAAGTATGCAAACGCGAATCAAAGTTTAACAGGCTCTCCTTATCCTCATCTACCACATGAAAAATCACTACTTCATGCTTGTTGTATCTCAAGTGTTGCAGTGCAGCAAACAAATCGTCCAATTTTGAAGAGGAATCCAGAAGGTCGCTAAAAATTACCGTTAAAGAACGACGGGAAGACTCTTCAGCCAATTGATGCAGCGTTTGAACGATATCGGTTTTCCATTGCTCTTGACTCTTCCATTCTTGTTCAAGCCATTGTTCCAATTGATGATACAATCTTTGCAGATGCGCATTGGAAGTTGCTGGTTTGGCATTAAATACAATTTGTTCTTGGAATATGGTCAAGCCTACTGCATCTCGTTGTCTTTTAAACAACTCCATTAAAACTGCAGCGCTGTATATAGAAAAGCTCAACTTGTTGTGCTGGCCATTTTGTTTGAATTGACTCACTGGGAATCGCATGGAAGCCGAAGCGTCGATGATGAGCTGACAACGCAAATTGGTTTCTTCTTCATACCGCTTCAGAAACATCTTATCGGTGCGTGCCATCAACTTCCAATCCAAGTGACGCAAACTATCTCCTTGATTGTACAAGCGGTGCTCGGCAAACTCAACACTGAATCCATGAAAAGGACTTTTGTGAAGGCCCGTGATAAAGCCTTCTACGGCCTGTTTGGCCATCCATTCCAAATTCCCTAAGGATTCAGCTAAGTTGCGATCGATGTTTATGGGCATGCGGCAAATTTGGGTTAGAAAAGTCAATTCTTAACATGGAATAACCTTTTTTTCATATTGAGGAAAAATTGAATCCAAACTACCCTATCACCTTTGCGCAAAGAAAAAAAACCTATGTTACGCATCAGTGTCCAAATCCAAGATCAAATTTTAGAGTATTCTGGAAAATTCAAACAACTCAAAAAGATTGGTCAAGCCGAATGGATTGAGTTGGAGGAGGTGGGACAATTTCCATTGCAGGACGTCCTCTCTGTCAATGGCATTCAACTCTGCTAAAGGAAGTAAATTCTACCTTTATTTTTATTACTTTTGAACCCTAATCTAGGAATCGATGAGTTGGTTTAAAAGAATGAAAAAGGGTATTACCACCCAAAGTCAGGAGAAGAAAGAAATTCCTGAGGGTTTATGGTATCAATGCCCCGAGTGCAAGCACGTGGTTACCAGTGAGCAGCACGCAGAACACGATTGGGTTTGCAGCTCTTGCGAATACCATGAAAAAATCAATTCCAGACAGTACTTTTCCATTCTTTTTGATGAGAATGAATACACAGAAGTTGCTTCTCATTTGATCAGCGCTGATCCTTTGGAATTTACTGACACCAAAGCGTACAAAGACCGAATCAAAACCACCATAGCCAAATCTGGATTGAAGGATGCCCTTCGTGTAGGTTTGGGCAAGATAGAAGGCCAAAAAGCGGTTATCGCATGCATGGACTTTGGTTTTATTGGCGGTTCAATGGGTTCTGTTGTCGGTGAAAAATTTGCGCGAGGTGTAGACAAAGCGATTGCCGAAAAATGCCCCTTTATTTGCATTTCCAAGAGTGGTGGTGCCCGCATGATGGAAGCTGGCTTTTCTTTGATGCAAATGGCCAAGACTTCCGCTAAGTTGACCCAATTGGCCGATCATCATTTGCCCTACATCTCATTCTTGACCGATCCCACTACAGGAGGTGTCACTGCCTCATTTGCCATGTTGGGCGATATCAATATCGCGGAGCCCAAAGCCCTTATTGGTTTTGCAGGTCCTCGTGTTGTAAAAGAAACCATTGGTCGTGATTTACCAGAAGGATTTCAGAGTTCTGAGTTCGTTTTGGAACATGGCTTTTTGGATTACATCGTTAAGCGAAACGAGCTGAAGTCTAAGATCGCGTTAAGCATTAAGCAAATGATGTAAGCGATTCCCCCTACTTTACCAGGTTGTCAATTTTGACAACCTTTTTTTTGCGCAAAAAAAAAAGGAGGCCTAAGCCTCCTTTCTGAATTCTATCCTTGGATTTAGTTTCCTTGAAAGTTTCTGAACTCTAGATCAGATTTTGCTTTCTCAGCCAATTTACCATCTTTCTCAATGGCCTTGGCCAAACTTTCCTTCACCATGTTGGCGTCATTCAAACGAGCGCCTACAATGGCTCTCAAGTAGTAACCCATAGCGCTGTTGTTGTCATTGTTGCAAGCATCCAAATCAGCTTTTGCTCCGCTAAAATCTTTGTTCAAACACTTGGCCAATGCAGAGTTGAATGTCTTTTTGCCGCCCATGTTGTTGATGGCTGCACCGTAGTTACCTGCCATGATAAGACCAACTCCCATGTTGAACTTGGCTTCAGCTGAACCGCTTTCGTTTAATAACGCAGCAGCCTTTTTCATGTCACCACCTAAACGAGTCACCAAACCGAAGTTACATGCAGTCTCAGCGTTCTTGGACATACCATAGGCTTTTTCAAACTGTGTTTTTGCCTCTGTTGTCTTTCCTTGATTGTAGTAAGCAACACCCAAGTTGTTTACCGCTCTGTAATCAGCACCAGATTTACCAGTAGCCTCTTTGTAAACAGCTACTTGAACATTCAAATCACTTACTAGGCTACCAGCCTTCATCAACTCCTCATAGTTCAAGCTTGAAGGATTGGAGGCCATTGTTTTCAACTCTTGGTCTGAATAACCTTCTAAGGTGTAGTTTACACGAATGATTGAGCGACGCAAACCTGGGAAAATTACCTTTTCAATCTCTTGGTAAGTCTTAGAAATGTTCTTGATTTCTTGCTCACGGGCTTCCAAATCAGTAGTGCGTTGCAATACACGAATGATCAAGTCTTTGTCCTCGATGGCTGACTTCTCCATAGCAGCCTTGAAACCAACCCAGTCTTCCCCTTTGGGGTTCAATTGAATCATTGATGCATATTGGCCATCCAATTTGTTCTTTTTCAAAAGGTCCATTAATACCGTCTTACCAGCATCTCCACGACCTGTTGCCAAATCATTGTTCAAGAAAATCTCACCTTCAGGAGAAGCATAAGATTGTATTTCAATGTTGGTGATCTTCATGCGGGGATTAGCAGGCATGGTCTTGGACAAGAACTCAACCAAAGCGGCGATGTCTTTGTCCTTTA
Source organism: Bacteroidota bacterium (assembly GCA_039798325.1). Classification (GTDB taxonomy): domain Bacteria; phylum Bacteroidota; class Bacteroidia; order Flavobacteriales_D; family Sanyastnellaceae; genus CAMCTV01. The sequence goes on along the minus strand of JBDKGG010000124.1, from coordinate 5,380 downwards.
ATTCTGCTGGACGGATTTTATCGCTGTTGTAGTCGAATAGGATTTCAGCCTCAAAGGAATTGGATGTAGAACGTACAAATTTATCTGTACTGGTCATCACCTGACCTTCTGTTTTGTTCACAAGGTATGAAGTAGTAATTACACCTTTGGCCAAAGAAACTTCAGGTAAATTGGCTGACTTACTTCCTTGCGAGCCAACAATGCGCAATTTCAAATCACTGGTTTGCATGGAAGGGGCGTAAGCAAACTTGTCTGAATAATTGAAGGTTTTTCCAGTAGCGAAAGGAATCACATCACCATTTCCAGGAGCTGACTCACCGCGGAACTGCTTATCTTTCAATTTCACTTCACTTGTTCCGTAAACAAGAACAGGGGTAGCAACAACAGCAACCTTCTTAGCGAAGAACTTGGCTGGGAATTTACCAGAAATGGATACAGCAACGGTATCGCCATGCACCTCAAGTGGATCTGGATTTACCTTTGCATTAAATTCAGCCATTCTCTTCTGCATCGAACCAATATTGGTACAAGCAGAAAGCACTCCCATGGCTAGGGCAACTGTTGAAACAACGAACAAATTAATTTTTTTCATTTTCTTTTCTTTATCGTTTGCGAAATTACATTAATAATGACTGAGGATCAGGATAAGATTGTTATTTTTTTAACAAGTTATTGAATCTCTGGTTCAACAAATCGTCCCATATCACAGAACTTCTCAATGCGCACATTGGTTCTTTGCTCGGGTTGCATGGCTGACAATTCTTGAATGGCTTCTAGGATGACATCTTTGAGGATTCCCACCGCTTGCTCATGATTGGCATGGGCACCTCCGAGTGGTTCGCGGATAATTCCATCTACCAATCCGTTATTGTGCATGTCCTCTGCGGTCAACTTCAATGCTTTGGCAGCGGTAATTTTATGATCCCAACTTCTCCACAAAATAGAAGAGCATGATTCAGGTGAGATTACGCTGTACCAAGTATTCTCCATCATCAATACGCGATCTCCAATGCCAATGCCCAGTGCGCCACCAGACGCTCCTTCACCAATGATGATACAAATGACTGGAACTTTTAAGCGCATCATCTCAAACAAATTTCGGGCGATGGCCTCGCCTTGTCCTCTTTCTTCCGCTTCAAGGCCTGGAAAGGCTCCTGGCGTATCAATCAAGGTAACAATAGGCTTGTTGAATTTCTCTGCCAATTTCATCAGGCGCAACGCTTTGCGATATCCTTCGGGATTGGCCATACCAAAATTTCTGTATTGACGCATTTTGGTATTGACCCCTTTTTGCTGGCCAATAAACATCACTGACTGTCCATTCACCAAACCAAAGCCACCAATCATGGCCTTGTCATCTTTCACTGTTCTATCTCCGTGCAATTCAATCCAGGTTCCCTCAGTCAAGGCTTCTATGTACTCCAACGCATAGGGTCTATCGGGATGACGGCTGAGCTGAACGCGTTGCCAAGGATCCAAATTCTTGTATATCTCCTTGGTTTTTTCTTCTAACGCCCTTTCTAATTCTTGAACTGCAGTATCGACATTGACACCTGATTTAACAGCACTATCTTTTAATTTTTGAATCTGCTCATTCAATTCCTTGATGGGCGACTCAAACTCTAAATAATTTCTCATAGACATGATGATTTGGGGTGCAAATTACGCCAAAATCTTTTAGACTCCTTGTTTGATTTTCAGCACCAATTCTCTCAAGGCATTGGCTCTGTGGGATAAGATATTCTTGTCTTCTCCTGACATCTCTGCAAACGTTCTTGAACTGGCATTGGGAACAAAAATGGGATCATATCCAAACCCACCCCATCCGCTGATCTCTCTGGTGATGTGCCCATGAACATAACCTTTGACTTCAAAAGGTTGGTTTTGATAATACCCCACCAACACCGTTACAAAATGGGCAGTTCGATCTACTTTATCCTGCATCACCTGAAGCAGTTTACTGACATTGTTGGCGTGAGATGTAGGCTCTCCGGCATATCGTGCAGAGTGAATTCCTGGGGCTCCATTCAAAGCCTGGACGCACAAACCTGAATCATCCGCTAAAATATTCCCATTCCATATTCCTCTGAGGGCATTCACCTTGAGCCACGCGTTGCCTTCAAAAGTTGTTTCCGTTTCATCCACTTCCAAATCAATGCCGGCCTCCTTTAGACCAACTACGCGAATCCCCATTCCATGCCATTGAAAAAACAATTTGATTTCCTCAATCTTATGCGCATTATTGGAGGCGATTAACCAATCCTTCTGGATTGTATTTTCGGACAACTTTTCCATTCTCGTTTATTTCTATTTTTTGAACAGTGATGATTATTTTTGGTTTCCAATTGGGTTGATCCCGAAAAATCTCCTTCCAATCCAAATGCAGCCAACTCTCAACTTCCGTGTGCTCTACCACCAGTGTAACGACATTTCCCCACTTGGGATCGGGCAATTTAGAGATGTAAAAGGGGGTGGAGATCCAAGGGGACAAAATTTCTTCCACCAGCAAGGGATGAATTTTTACTCCGCCTGAATTGATCACATCATCTGCCCTTCCCAATACTTGAAAGGAATCAGGACCTGTAAAATGAACCACATCGTTCAAATGTGCTTGAATATTGGTCACCTTGTCCATGACATCCAATCCTTCAGCGCTAGGAATGATGTGCGCTCCTGGCATCAGGTGAAAGGATGAATTTTGAGGTTTGACGGAACGGATCGCGATGTGGGTCAAGGTTTCGGTAGCGCCATAACTCTCAAAGCACTCTCCTTTGAACGCGTTGAGCAGCAGACTCAATTCCGATTGTACTTTTCCACCCCCGAGTAAGATCTTTTTGAAAACATTGACGTCACATTTGGCCTCTAAAAAAGCGGTCATCATGGCTGGAGTTGTCGTCCACCAATCCCAATGCAAACCAGCTGTATTCCAGTCCGAATTAAAATGCATTGATGGCATTTCTGCCCATACGGAATGGCCAAACATGAGGGAGCGGATGATGTTCATTTTTCCGGCAACAAACTGCATGGGCAATCGATGTAAAACAGTTGTTCCATGGTGCAAATGAAAATAACGGCAAGTCCTTTCTGCACTGGATTGCAATTGTTCTCTGGAGAATGTCAACACTTTTTTCGTTCCGGTTGTTCCGGAAGTCATAAAATCAAAAGTTGTTTTTTCAGACAACCAATCATTTGTCCATGCTTCAATTTCCGGAAAAAGACGCATTGCCTTTGTTGCCTTTCCCTCTATAATAATCAACTCCATGGCGCCCTCCACTCTTGCTGCTCATCCCAGGACATGAATTGACCATTTAATGTCAGTGGACTTATCCAGTTGTTGGTATATAAGTGACCTGTTCCTAACCCTTGGGGCAATTTATTTTTATAATTACCCAACCAACGATATAGGTGCGATAAGCCAACATTGCTTTCTAATGCAGAAGTTGCCCACCAATGAATACCCCTTTTTTCTGCTGAGTCAATCCATGCGTTGGCGGATTCAAACCCTCCATGCAAAGAAGGTTTAATGACCAAGAATTGGGGTTTAGTTCCATCCAACAACTCCGCCATTTGCTGTGGACCAACACCAATGAGCTCTTCGTCTAAAGCAATGGGAATGGGGGAATTTTGGGATAATTGACAAATAGCCTTCCATTGACCAGATGCAATGGGTTGTTCTATAGAGTGAATATTCCAATGACTCAGTGTCTCTAATTTCTCCAGCGCTTCATTAGGTTTCCAGGCTCCGTTGGCATCCAATCGAATCACTACATCATTTCCCCATTGATTTCTCAATGACTGGATGAGCTTTAGTTCCTCTTGAAAATCGAGAGCACCCACCTTCAATTTGATGCATCGGAATCCCTGTTGGTGTTTCTCAAGCGCTTCCGCATACATGGATTTTAAATCGTTCATCCAAACTAATCCGTTGATTAAGTATTGTTCAGGTATGGGAGTTGGGAATAAATCCTGCCAAAGCATATCGATGGCCGCTTTTACGGAGGATGGCCATAGCTTGCAACCTTCAAATTCTCCTTGAATCCAAGATTGAATGGCACAATCAATTTCGTCCCATGACTCCGACGACAATCCGATAATGGGTGCAATTTCACCCCGGGCAACTACCTTTCCGGCATTATTTTTCAGCCAGACAAAACAAACTTGGTGACGCAATAATGTGTTGCGTGAAGTGCGCGCAGGACGCATAAAAAGAAGATCCCAATACTTGAAGTTTAACTGGCCGAATTGTTCTTTAATGAAACTGACTTTATCAACCATTCCAATGGGGTGTATTTGTTCACTTTCTTCTTCCATAACTTTAGGAGGAACATAATCAATAAGTAAAGGATTACCACTGAAATGACCACAGTCCAGGTATAGGAAAAGCCAACTATGATGGTTCCGCTGTGGGCAAAACCCATGATAAATATGCTTGCAAAAAGATAGATAAAAAACAAAATTGAAAATTTTTGATAACTCAAATCTTTAATTGTGTTCAATGTTTTTTCGGCATGAATAAAGGTAAAGAAATGGTTGACAAAATTGATGAGTAACCAAGAAATACCGATGATAAACAGCATAAAAGATGGTTGATAAACAAATTGATCAAAAGGATACAAGAACTTTGCTCTGTACATATCCATTTGCGGGTAAAGTCCAGTGCAGTATTGGTCTACCAGAACACCTGACATGATAATGATTATGGCCGCCAAAGAAGACGGAGGAAAAAAACCGCGAGGCCTTAATGCGCCTTTCCCTACAGCCATGCCGCTCAGAAAAATAGCCACCCAAGGGAATAGAGAATAATATCCGTTGAACAACAAAAAAGACGTTAACTTGAGAAATCCATCATTTTGAAAGTCCAATCCGAAGTAGGTCAAACGAAAGGGAACATCAAAATTGATGAGAACCATGGAAATTAAAATAATGGCCAATGAAAGCCCGTGCAGCCATAAACCTTCCGTTTTTCTGAAGAGTCCTGAAATCAGGAACGAAGAGCCAACAATGATAAAAAGGTTCATTCCCCACTTGATAAAAACTATTCCTATAAGGAAAAGCACCAATCCCTTTCTCATGTTATTGGTGGTCGCTTTCTTTTGATTTATAAACTTGTTCCTCATTTGAATGGATGCTCCAACACCTAAAACAAACAAGAAAACACCTACTACCCAATCAAAAAAAACAAAGTAAACTGGAATCTGCATTCTTTTGGGATCCAACAATTCCGGGATACCTCCAATGCCTACAAAGCCAAGATACAAGGCTACGAGGGTAGAAAAAACAAATTGTAAAAAGTTAATCCCGTAAAAATGAGCTGCCTTTTTTGTATTTTCTTTCATACGTCAGATTAAATCAGGGTCAGTATGAAGACGAAGATAGCATT
>JBDKGG010000123.1:0-9314 GCA_039798325.1 Bacteroidota bacterium | reverse complement strand
CAAATTATTTCTGTTGGGGCGTTTGTTACGATGCGGCCACATCTGTTTCTGTTTTGTCTCAAACCATTGCCCCTGGTGATACCAATCATACCTTCTATGCCCATTATTTGCCCAATGGTCATGCTGGTGTAACCACCATCAACTACCGTTTTTATATCGAAACCAATACGGCTGATTATGCTGAGCAAACAGTGGTGTATTGCGTAGATGCCGATTGTGCGGCAGGCATTCAGGAGTCAAAAGAGGCTGTAGAAATGAACCTTATTGGTGCACAACCTTCTAATGGCGTTGTAGCCGTGCAGTATGCTGTTATTGAAAGCCATTCTTCTTTCGAGATTTGGAACACCAATGGACAGCTCGTGAAGCGAGCGGGCATTAAAAACAAGAAAGGTCAAGTGGTCCTCAATGCCCAGGAATTTGACAACGGAGTATATATTCTTCGTTTGATAGATGGAAACCAATCCATCTCTCGACGCTGGGTGGTCCAGCACTAACGTTCCTTAGTGCTTGAAATGCCTGACCCCTGTGGTCACCATGGCCATGCCCACTTGGTCGCAATAGGCTATGGATAGGTCGTCTTTGATGGATCCTCCGGGCTGAATAACACTCCTTACCCCAGCATTGAAGGCTATTTCAACACAGTCTGGGAAAGGGAAGAAGGCATCACTGGCCATAACAGCATCATTCAAATCGAATCCAAAAGCATTGGCCTTTTCAATGGCTTGTTTTAAGGCATCCACTCGGGAAGTTTGGCCTGTTCCACTGGCCAACAATTGTCCATTCATGGCCAAAACAATGGTGTTGCTTTTGGTGTGTTTGGCAATTTTGTTGGCGAAAATCAAATCACTTAATCGTTCAGGTGAGACGTTTTTTTCTGTGACCGTTTTCATGGCCGCTTCAGTTTCCATGCTGTTATCTGCTTCTTGAACCAAAATGCCATTGAGTGCAGAGCGCAGTTGTATTCCTTTGGAGCGTTCCTGTTTTTGAATCAATAAAATGCGATTGGCTTTTCCTTTTAATAAGTTGGTTGCATTTTCATCAAACCCAGGTGCGATCACCACTTCACAAAACAAAGGATGAATTTTTTCTGCGGTTCCTAAATCGATATTGCGGTTGGCAATCAATACTCCGCCAAAGGCAGACGTAGGATCACAGGCCAAGGCCACCTCATAGGCCTCTTGCAGTGTCGACCTTGTTGCGATGCCACAAGCATTGTTGTGTTTTAAGATGGCAAAGGTTGGGGCGTCTACTTTGAACTCACTCATCAAAGCCACTGCTGCATCCACATCCAGCAGGTTGTTGTAGCTCAATTCTTTTCCATTCAATTGTTCAAAGAAACCGGGCAAATCTCCAAAGAACCATCCTTTTTGATGGGGGTTTTCTCCGTATCGCAATGGGGTGGATTGACTTTCAGATACCTTGAGTGCACTATTTTGATGTTGATCAAAATAACCAAAAATTTTGCTGTCATAATGAGAAGAAACTTGGAAAGCTTGACCAGCCATGCGATGTCTAAAAGACTCATCTGTTTTTCCGTCGTTGTCTTTTAATACACTGAATAAATCAGCATATTGTTCTACCGAAGGGATGATGACGACGTCGTTATAATTTTTAGCAGCAGCTCGAATCAAAGAGATTCCACCAATATCAATCTTCTCAATAATGTCTTCATGTGATGCACCAGCGGCCAATGTTTTTTCGAAAGGATACAAATCAACAATAACACAGTCGATGTGTTGGATGTTGTGCTGCGCGACATGTTGCTTGTCCCCATCATGGTCTCTTCTATTTAATATGCCTCCGAATACAGCAGGATGCAAAGTTTTTACTCGTCCATCCAAAATCTCAGGAAATTGTGTGATGTCTTCAACAGGCGTAACGGGAATGCCCATTGCTTCTATGAATTTTTGGGTTCCACCGGTGCTGTACATCGTAATGTTTAAACGATGCATCTCTTGGATGATGGGGGCAAGACCTGTTTTGTCAAAAACAGAAATAAGGGCTGAGGTAATTTGCTTCATGTTCGAATGATGAAGCCCACAAAGATAAGTTGTTTATTATAGGACGATATCAAAAATTATCGGGCATGAAAAAAGGGGGTACCCCCCCTTTTCTTCAATACGTTGATTGTCTATTCTATCTCAAGTTGTGATACACGGCTTGAACATCATCATCCTCTTCAATCTTTTCCACCAATTCCAAAATGGCATCTGTTTGCTCTTCATTGAGCTCGGCAAAGCTATTGGGAATGCGCTCCAAGCCTGCTTTTTTAGGGATGATATTCATGTCTTCCAAAGCCTTGGACATGTTTCCAAAATCACCAAAGGCCGTGTACAATACTACTTCCTCTTCGTCCCGTTCCATGCTTTCTAAGCCGTGATCAATCAACTCCATTTCTAAATCCTCCCAAGAGGCATGGGCACTGGGATCCAGACGGAAAACGCCTTTGCGATCAAATACAAAACTCAAGGAGCCACTGTTGCCCATTTGCCCGCCGCCTCTGTTGAAATACATGCGGATGTTGGCTACGGTTCTGGTGGGATTATCGGTTGCTGTCTCTACAAAAATAGGAACACCAAATGGACCATATCCTTCGTAAGCCACCTCTTCATAGTTGCTGGCATCCTTACTCACTGCGCGTTTGATTGCTGCTTCGACGCGATCCTTGGGCATATTGACCCCTTTGGCATTGATAACACACTGTCTCAATCGAGGGTTGTAAGCGGGATCAGGACCACCGGATTTCACCGCCATCGCGATTTCCTTTCCAATACGCGTAAAGGCCTTGGCCATCTTGTCGTATCGGGCAAACATTTTGTGCTTTCTTTTCTCAAATATGCGACCCATAATCAATTCTTAATTGGACCACAAACCTACAAAATCCCAGTCAATTTTGTGCTACCTTTGAAAGCTATGTTTTTGGAGAATGGTTCCAATAGGGGAAGAACAAAGGGCTGGATCGAAGTGATCTGCGGCTCGATGTTTAGTGGAAAAACGGAGGAACTCATTCGCCGCATGCGCAGAGCGGAGTTTGCCAAATTAAAAGTAGAGATTTTTAAACCGGCCTTGGACACGCGATACAGCGATGATCAAGTCATCAGCCACATTGGAACGTCCATTCGTTCAACTCCTGTCCCTCATTCTTCACAAATACCTTTTTTGGCAGCTGATGTAGATGTTGTGGGGATTGATGAGGCCCAGTTTTTTGATGAAGGAATTGTTGAGGTGTGCAACCACCTCGCCAATGAAGGAATTCGGGTAATCGTTGCGGGTTTGGATATGGATTATTTGGGTAGGCCTTTTGGCCCCATGCCTCAATTGTTGGCCATTGCAGAATATGTAACCAAGGTGCACGCCATTTGTGTGGATACGGGAGAATTGGCCAATCATTCCTATCGTTTCTCAGATGAGGAAAGTTTGGTGCAGTTGGGTGAGAAAGACAAATACGTTCCCTTATCTCGTCAGGCTTTTCAGGAGCGCATGAAAAACAAAAAGACCAATGAGTCATGATGGGTTATTCCCTGAAAGAAATAGCCGAGATTATTGGAGCTTCCATCATCGGAGATGATCAGGCTTGGGTAAGTGAGTTTTCCATTGATACCCGTCGCATCGGATTGCCAGCAAGGACTCTTTTTTTTGCCATCAAAACAGAGATGTCCGACGGCCATGATTATGTAGCCGCCGCTTCAGAAGTAGGACTGGTTGCTGCAGTTGTGGAGAAAGAAATAGTTGGATTGACCTGTGCGCAATTGAAGGTAGAAAACGTCGTTGGGTCACTTCAAAAACTGGCTCGGCACCATCGTTTGCGTTTTGATATTCCTGTAGTGGGAATTACCGGTAGCAATGGGAAAACCATGGTGAAAGAGTGGCTGAATCAATTGTGCAGTGCTCATTTCAACATCTGCCGCAGTCCAAGAAGCTATAACTCCCAGTTGGGGGTTGCGTTGTCTTTGCTGCAATTGAATGAACAACATGAATTGGCGATCATAGAGGCGGGCATCTCGATGCCCGGGGAGATGGAGCGTTTGTTCGAAATGATTCAACCCTCTCTCGGTGTTTTCACGCATCTCGGTCACGCACATTTGACGCATTTTGGTGATGTTCAATCATTGCAAAACGAAAAAATGAAGTTGTTCCAAAAGTCAATACCGGTGATTGCGCCTCGAGAAATTCCCCTGGGCGGATCCGCGAAATATTGGGGGAATGGCGACGATTGCCATTGGAGTGTGCAGTGGTTGGACAGAACAAGTTCGCAACAAGCTCAAGTGAAATGGAAAGGAGAGAAGTTTTTGATTTCTCTTCCATTTTCTTCGTCCATTGAAAGTGACAATGCCATGACGGCTGTTGCTACTGCTTTGGAATTGGGTGTTCCTTTGGAACATGTATTGTCCAATGTTGAATCGCTTTCTACCTTGGACATGCGCATGGAGCAGTTGGAAGGATTGGACGATTCTGTTCTAATCAATGATGCCTATTCTTTTGATGTTTCCTCCTTGAAATTGGCGATGCAGGATGTTTGGCGGCTGCACAACGATCAACCCCATTTTATTGTATTGTCTGATATGCCGCAAGGGGATATCGATGAGTATGCCTTGATTCAAGAGGAGTTGAAGGCCTATCATTGGGATAAAGTTTTTCTGATTGGTGAAAACTGGAGCCGTTTGCAAGTTCCTTGGGCCCATGTTTATCCCTGTGTGATTGATTTTCTGAATGACATCAACCGATACAATTGGAACCAATCGGTGATCCTAATCAAAGGAGCAAGAAGCAGTAGGTTTGAGGAAATTGTTCACCGAATGCAGGCCAAGAATCATTTGACCCGATTGGAAATTAATTTGGAGTCCATTGAGCATAATTTGAATTATTATCGATCTCTTCTGAAACCCAAAGTGAAGATGATGGTGATGATCAAAGCCGATGCGTACGGGTTGGGGGCCATCGGCATTGCCCAATCGCAGGCATTTCAGCACGTGGATTATATTGGCGTGGCTTATGTGGACGAAGGAGTGGCCTTGCGCAAGGCAGGAATTTCTTTGCCCATCATGATCATGAATCCAGAACAACAAAGCGTCAAGGCATTGTTGGATTATCATTTGGAGCCCGAAGTTTTTTCGTTGGATGCTTTTAAAGAAATGCTGAAGCATAAGGATGCGATAGATCCGCTTAAGCCCATGGGGGTTCATCTGAAGGTAGATACTGGAATGCGCCGCTTGGGCATTGAGCCTGGAGAGTGGGAAGCATTTGAATCTCTTTTAGAAAAAAGAGCGGATATTCGATTACTGTCGGTTCTCACCCATTTGGCTGCGAGTGAAGACAGCAAGCACGATGCTTTTACTGAGCATCAGTTGTCGGTTTTTCAAGAAATTGTTTTAAAAGCCAAATTGATAAATCCACAGGTTGTAGCGCATGCTGCCAACTCTGGGGCAATTGAGCGTTGGCCAGCTGCCCAGTTGGATATGGTGCGATTGGGAATTGGGTTGTATGGATCTTCTTCCGTTGATAACATTCAGTTGCATTTAAAGACTACCTGCGATTGGAAGACCCATATCTCTCAAATCAAAACGGTGCATGTGGGTGAGTCGGTTGGATATGGGCGGAGTGATATGGCACAAAAGGAAATGCAATTGGCTGTGATTCCTGTTGGTTATGCTGATGGGTTGCCTAGAATATTGAGCAATGGTGTGGGTAAGGTGTTTATCAACGGAAATCGATGCCCGATCATCGGCAGGGTATGCATGGACATGACCATGGTAGATGTCACGGGTATCAGGGTTAAAGCGGGTGATGAAGTAGAAATTTTTGGAAGCAATATCACAATTCAGGAATTGTCCTCTTGGTGTGGAACCATTTCTTATGAAATTTTGACGGGAATATCCCATCGTGTAAAAAGAATATTTATCAAGCAATGAAGAAGTTTTTTGTCATTTTATGTTGTGCTGTGGTTTTGCCCATGATGGGTCAAGATCATGTGCAAAAACAAATTTTGGTTCAATTGATAAAGGGAGGCCAACCAGAACAATTGGTTTCTGAAGTAAATGATCAGTTGGGGAGTTTTTTGAATTTTAGTTGGAAGGAATCCTTGTCTGCTCCGATGCGGATTCATTTGTTTACTTGGGAATGGGACGGCCTATCCGAAGATGAAATTTTGCGGTTTTGTCAAAACCTTTCCATGGTACAAGTGGCTCAATTCAATCATGTGATTGAGGATCGTTTGACACCCAATGATCCCATTTTCGGCAATCAATGGCACCACATCGATCCACAAGACAATGACATTGATAGCGATTTGGCCTGGGATATTACAACAGGTGGCTTAACGCCATTGGGTGATGAGATTGTAGCGTGTGTAGTGGAAACGCAAGGCGCAAAATGGGATCAAGAGGATATACTTCCTAACCATTGGGTGAACGTACATGAAACTCCTGGAAATGGGATTGATGACGATAGCAACGGATACGTGGATGATTATGATGGTTGGAACGTGAGCAACAATACCGATAATTCTTCCAATGGCAATCACGGAACACAAGTGAGCAGCATGATTGGTTCCAAGGGAAACAATGGCATGGGAGTAAGTGGGGTGAATTGGGATGTCAAGTTGATGCAGGTGCAAATGGGAGGGATTACAGAAGCGAGTGTTATAGCGGCTTATACCTATCCTTTGGTGATGCGTCAATTGTACAATAATACAAATGGAGCACAAGGAGCTTTTGTGGTTGTAACCAACAGTTCATGGGGAATCGACAATGCATTGGCCAACAATTATCCATTGTGGTGCGCCATGTATGATACCTTGGGTCATTATGGAATTTTGAGTTGTGCGGCCACTGCCAACAACAATGTCAATGTGGACAATGTGGGTGATATGCCCACTACTTGTCCCAGTGATTATTTGATTGCGGTCACCGCGACCAACAATTCTGATGTCCGCACTTTCAGTGGATATGGCACCACGCACATCGATTTGGGCGCACCAGGAGAATCTGTGATGATGGCAGGCAACAACGGATATAGTGCCAGTTCAGGAACTTCTTTTTCGAGCCCATGTGTTGCTGGAGCAGTAGCCTTGATGTATTCGGCTCCTTGCCAATCATTGGCGCAAATTGCTCATGCCAACCCCGCAGAAGCAGCAGGAATGGTTAAGAATTATATTCTTTCCGGAATCGACCCTGTTGCCAACTTGGTGGGTGAGGTATTGACAGGCGGAAGATTAAATGTCAACAACAGTTTGAACCTGATTCTCGGTGAATGTGTCACAGGAGATTGTCCACCGCCTTTTTCTATATCGGATGTGCCTGTTCCCGCTTCTGCTGATCGAATGATTACCTGGAGCAGCATTGGTCCTGGCCCTTTTGAGATCCAGTATCGGGTGCAAGGAGATTTGAATTGGAGCAGTGTTTCTGATATTCAAGATCAAAGTGTGACCTTGAGTAATTTGATGTTTTGTTCCAGCTATGAATTCCAAGTGAGAACCGTTTGTGACACCTTATTCAGCGACTGGTCTCCGTTGCAGTATTTTACAACGGATGGTTGTTGCGTAAATCCCACTTATATCAATGTGACCAACACACAAAGCAATTTGGCCGTGATAACTTGGAACCCAGTTTTAGCTGCTTCAGCATATACGATTTTGTTGATACAGGGGACCAGTGTGATAGGGACCTATGAGACGGACCAAACCACCGTTGCTTTTGATGGTTTGTTGCCCTGTATTCCTTATACAGCAACCGTTACATCCATTTGTGTTGGCAATCAATCCCCTGTGGAGTCCGTGGCCTTTACGACCTTGGGATGTGCAACTTGTCAAGAGGTTGCAACTTGCACTGTAGGCACCAACGACGCGACAGGAGAATGGATAGCAAATGTTACATTGGCTAGCATCAACAACTCAACGGAATCAGATTTGGGCTATGGTGATTACACGGGGGTCACGACTGACTTGATGGTTGGTCAGGGTTATGCCATTTCAGTTACGCCAGGTTTTGGAGGATTTTCTTACAACGAATATGTTAAGGCGTGGATCGATTGGAATGGCGATGGCATTTGGACTGCAGATGAGTTGATTTTTGATCCCGGTCAGGCCTCCTCAACAACCGCAACAGGAAACTTCACTGTTCCTCTGAATGCAACCTTGGGCAGTGTGCGATTGCGTGTTGGAATGACTTATTATGGTACGTTTGGAACCGGAGAGGTTCCCGATGCATGTGGCGCATTTGGTTTTGGAGAATTTGAAGATTATTGTGTCCAATTGATAGCCGCCAATGCCATTGGAGAGCAGGATTTAAACCATGTTCAATGTTATCCCAATCCTGCAAAGGAGGAGATTCATTGGCAAGCGGAAGGTGTTCAATCCATATTGTGTTTTGATGCAACAGGAAAGTGCATTCAAGTTATTCCCATGAGGGGTGAAAAAACGGGATCAATCAATGTTTCCAATTGGCCGGCAGGGGTGTATTGGTTGAAATGGATTACTTCCGAGGGTGTTAATCAATCAAAAATCATGGTGTCGGGTGAATAAAAAGCAGGACGTGCCCCTAACTTCGTAAGGTGAGTGGTTTAAGATACATAGCGTTATTGATTTGTCTGTTGTTCACAGTGGAAGGCTGGGCTACGCACAACCGGGCCGGGGAAATCATTTATGAGCATGTTTCTGGATATACCTACAAGGTGACCATCATCACGATTACCAAAGTTTCAGCTCCTGCCGATCGTCCTTGGTTGAAAATTTATTGGGGAGATGAGCCCGCTGATATTCTGGATACAGATTTGGACAGCTTGTCGAGATCAGTGGAATTGTTTTATCCCAACACCGACGCCAAACGAAATGAATATTATGGATTTCATACCTATGCAGGTCCGGGTGTATATAATCTGCGGGTAGAAGATCCCAACCGAAATGGCGGAGTCATGAATATCACCAACTCCATTCAACAAGTTTTTGGAATCGAGAGTCAGCTGGTGATTAGTCCAGGATTGGGGCACAATAATTCTGTACAGCTATTGAATCCCCCAACCCAAGAAGCTTGTATTTATCAAATGTGGATGCACAATCCAGCCGCGTATGATCCTGACGGAGATTCATTGTCTTACGCATTGGTCCCTTGTTTGGGGGAGGATGGACTTCCCCTGAGTTTAGGAGATATTCCAGCTTGGGAATTGCCCAATGAGGTGACTTCAGAAACTACGGATTTGTTTACCATCAATGCGCAGACAGGAGATGTACTTTGGTCTGTTCCATTGTTGGCAGGTGAATACAACATCGCCATCAAAATATCGGAATACAGAAATGGAGTATTGATTGGCTTTGTCATCCG
>JBDKGG010000122.1:0-27965 GCA_039798325.1 Bacteroidota bacterium | reverse complement strand
TTACCATCAATGCGCAGACAGGAGATGTACTTTGGTCTGTTCCATTGTTGGCAGGTGAATACAACATCGCCATCAAAATATCGGAATACAGAAATGGAGTATTGATTGGCTTTGTCATCCGCGACATGCAAATTACCGTTGTCACTTGTAACAACATTCCGCCCATCATTCTCCCCATTGCTGATAAGTGCGTTACTGCTGGAGATAATGTCTGGTTTCAGTTGTCCGTATCCGATCCCAATGGTGACAATGTTACCCTTCAAGCATTTGGTGGGCCATTGACCAACGTGATTCATCCAGCCACCTTCAATCCCAGTTCTTATGTTTTTTCTTGGGAGCCTTTGTGCGAAGAAATTCGTTACCAACCTTACCAAATGACCTTTCAGGCAACAGATGATGGATATGTGAATTTGTCTTTTATTGAAACCATGATGATTACGGTTGTGGCTCCTGAAGTTCAAAATCCTGCAGCCAATCCAATCAACAGCGCAATCGAGGTTTCATGGAGTTCCCATGCGTGCTCTCCCATTTTTTCAGACTATCAGGCTACCCAAGTGGATTATCTGATTTATCGTCGAAATGGTTTGTATGGCTTTAATCCTACCAACTGCGAGTTGGGTGTTCCGGCATACACCGGTTATGAGATGATTGCCACTGTACCCAATGTGAATAGCGATGTTTATTTGGATGAGAATGTAAATTTCGGAGCCAATTACTGTTACATGATTGTAACGCGGTGGCCCGATGGTGCTTTGAGTTATGCCAGCGATGAAGTTTGCGCCCAATTGGCCAAAGAGGTGCCAGTGATGACTCAGGTTTCGGTTGCAGAGACTTCTTTTGATCAAGGAATCGATACTGTTTCTTGGTCTCCTCCTTCTGAGCTCAATACGACTCAATATCCCGGACCATATCAATACAGGTTGTATCACCGTGTGGCAGGAACAGCAGTAGAGAATTTGATTTGGTCCAGTAGCACAGCCTCCGATTTTATGACTTTGGATACCTTGTATGTTCATTCAGGCATCAACACCATCGGGGTAAGCAATCGTTATCGTGTTGAATTATTGTCCAATGATTTTTCAGTTGGCTTTTCCAATGATGCGATGAGTCCCTGGTTGAGTTTAACTCCTTTGGACAATGCCATGAGCATATCTGTTGTGGAGGATATTCCTTGGGACAATATTCGATATCAATACTACCGAAAGGGAGAGAATGATCCAGGTTTTGTGTTGTTTTTGGATACAACCGCAAGTACGGTGATGGATACGGGGTTGGTGAACAATAAACCATATTGCTATTTGGCAAAGGCCATTGGTACTTATGGAAATCCCACCATCAAAGATCCGCTCATCAATTGGTCGCAAGAAGCCTGTGCACAGCCTTATGACCAAGAACCTCCATGTCCACCAAGTCTGCGGTATGAAGCGGATTGTTTGATTCCTCAAATGACTTTGCATTGGAACAGGCCCAGCTGTGCAGATGATGTAACAGGTTATCGATTGTACCATACGCCGGTTTTTGGATTGGCCTATGAGTTGGTCGCGACTTTTGATGATCCTTTGGACACCGTGTATGTGGTCAATGCAGATAGCAGTGGCAATAGCATCGCCGGATGTTACGTGATCACAGCATTGGACTCGCTGAATCTTTGGCCCAATGGACAATTTCAACAGAATGAAAGTGTTTTCTCCGATTCGATCTGTGTGGACAATTGTCCTTTTTATGATTTGCCCAATGTGTACACACCCAATGGCGATGAGGCCAATGATTGGTATCAGGCCTACCCTTATCGTTCCATCGATCATGTTGAGATGAAAATTTTTAACCGCTGGGGAAGTTTGGTTTATTCCACCGAGAATCCATCCATTGATTGGACAGGATTGGATCAACAAACCGGAGAGCTTTGTCAGGATGGAGTGTTTTATTATACCATAACAGTTTATCCCATTACTTTGGAAGGGCTGATACCCTATAACCGAAGTGGATTCATTCATCTTTTGGATGGACAAGTAGACACCAAAAAACCATAAGCATGTTCACAGGAATCATCGAGGCGCTTGGAAAAATAGAGAGAATTACAACGGAGGGAAGCAATGTCCATTTTTCTGTGAGTTGTCCTTTTTTACAAGAAATAAAAATTGATCAATCCATTGCCCACGATGGCGTGTGCTTGACTGTGGTGGCCATCTCAGAAAATCATTACACGGTTACCGCCATTCAGGAAACCTTAAAAAAAACCAATTTGTCGCATTGGCGTGAAGGCCGATTGGTGAATTTGGAAAGGGCCATGAAAATGAATGGAAGATTGGACGGTCATATTGTTCAAGGTCATGTTGACCAAACTGCTGAGTGCATTGCAGTTTCGGAAGAAGGAGGAAGTTGGACCTATACTTTTTCTCATCAACCTTCAGAGGATGGCATGACCATCGAGAAGGGAAGCATCACGGTAAATGGCATTAGTTTAACAGTGGTGGATAGTCAGCCGCAACAGTTTTCTGTTTGTATTATTCCTTATACCCATGCGCATACCAATATCCAATATGTACAAGTGGGTTCCACAGTCAACTTGGAATTTGATGTTTTTGGCAAATATGTTTTGCGCTATACAAAGGCATATCAGCGTACCTTTACCCCTCAATCTTAGAAAGTCATGATGTTAGCATTGCAACTGTTTTTGAGTTTATCCTTATTGATTATTCTCCATGAAGGAGGTCACTTCCTTCCCGCCAAATTGTTTAAGATTCGAGTCGAGAAATTCTATTTGTTTTTTGATCCATGGTTTTCCATTTTCAAAAAGAAGATAGGTGGAACGGAGTATGGTATCGGTTGGTTGCCCTTGGGTGGATATGTGAAGATTGCAGGAATGATCGATGAGAGCATGGACAAAGAGCAAATGTCCAAGCCTGCTGAGGATTGGGAGTTCAGGAGCAAGCCAGCCTGGCAACGATTGATTGTGATGATTGGGGGTGTAGTGGTGAATGTGATTGTGGGTATGATATTGTACGCCGTGGTATTGGCCAATTGGGGTAAGGATGAATTGCCCGTTCAGAACATTACGTTTGGTGTTCATTGTGATTCATTGATGCTGTCTATTGGATTCCAAGAAGGTGATCGCGTTATTGCATTGGATGGTCAAACACCGAGCAGTTATACGGACATTCCCAAATGGATGTTGTTAAATAAGCCAACGACGGCCACGGTGATTCGTGACGGAGAACAGGTTCAAATTCCACTT
Organism: Bacteroidota bacterium; assembly: GCA_039798325.1. GTDB lineage: Bacteria > Bacteroidota > Bacteroidia > Flavobacteriales_D > Sanyastnellaceae > CAMCTV01. Next base: position 24,730 of record JBDKGG010000122.1, on the reverse strand, counting down.
CCAACGGAATTGGGTCAAATGATGGTGGATCAGGGTGTGAAGATGCCTTTCACTCCGCGCATTCCTTGTGTAGTTGATACTGTGATTGCTGGCACTCCTGCTGCAGAGGCAGGTTTGATGAAAGGAGATTCTTTGGTGAGTTTGGATGGAGATACATTATTGTATTTTCAGAACATCCAACAATATTTGAAGGCTCATCCAGATAAAGAGATTGAAGTGGGATTGTATCGCCAAGGTGAGTGGATGACCATTCGTCCCAAAGTGACTGCAGAGGGGACCATCGGATTTGCTCCCAAGTCACCAGGGGAGTATTTCACCTACGTCAATCGCGAATATGGTTTTTTGGAGGCTATCCCTGCAGGTGTTTCTGAAGCTTGGGAGACGGTAAAAGATTATGCTTCGCAATTGAAATTTATTTTCTCTGCTTCTGGAGCCAAGCAAGTAGGTGGCTTTGCTACGTTTGCTAAGTTGTTTCCTGAACAATGGAATTGGGCCATGTTCTGGGAACGGACGGCGTTTATCTCCTTGATACTGGCCTTCATGAATATATTGCCCATACCAGCATTGGATGGAGGACATGTGATGTTCTTGTTGTGGGAAATGATCACAGGTCGTCCCGCTTCTCAGCGCATCATGGAGGTGGCACAAATGATAGGAATGGTATTGTTGTTGGGTTTAATGCTTTATGGCAATGGCATGGATATCTTCAGGTGGTTCACTTCGCACTAATTGGTTTTTAGTCGCGTTTTGTTTCTTGTTCCACCATGTTGCAACGGGTCAACGTGTGGTGGGTATACAGCCAGGGGAACGATTGGCCGATTCTTATTTTTTCATCGAGGATAGCACCCAAACGTATTTTATTTCAACGTTTGCCAATCGGGTGCATGATGTGCGCTACGTCAGGGCAATGGCCATGAGCAATGGCAAGCATTTTTCTTATTTGTGGAATGAAGATAGTCGTTTCATTGGTCTGCAAGTCATGAACGGAAATCTGCATTTGTTTTACGCAGAATTTAAAGAGTCGGTAGATAGTTTGTTGTTTTGGGATACAACATTGGATTCCCTGAAAGGATGGACTTCGCCAGTGTTAATGCTGTCTATGGGTTATTCCTACAAGAACAGAGCCCCTGCGTTGAGCTGTCAAGTCAAAAGAAATACTTTGGTCATTTTTTCAGAGAGGATATTGTATGCCACCAAGGAATTGATGCATTTTGTCTTTGAATGGAATGAAACAGAATGGAAGGTAAAGCATCAGATGAATTGGAAGGTAGATCGTTGGGGAGATCAAAATGAGGTGGAACGTTGGAGCATGGATGCTTCTGGAAACGTTATTGTGCTGACGGGAAACAACCGCCAAATGGAACCCAAAGAAGACAACACCATATGGACACAGAATGTGCTGTATTATTTTGACATTCAAAATACCAAGTTGAAGCAATGGGATTTGGTGTTGGGAGATAGGGTTTTGCGAGAAGCGGTCTTTATCGAAGGGAACAATGGATTGGTTTGTTATAGCTTGTTCAGTCAGGCCGGGAATGAGAAGATAGCAGGTTGGATTGCCTATGAAATGGATACTGTCAGGAAGGAAGTGGCCGCACAGCGCGTATCCATGTTGAATTATCCGGATGGATCCAATCAAGAGTGGATACTTAAAGGCTATCTGCCTACTTCGGATGGTTTTTGGTTGTATGGGGAGGATTATTATTTTAGAGAGATAGTCCGCAACAATGATCGGTGGACCACCATGTCTCCGGGGATTGTGCAGTATTTGGAGTATTACATGGAAACTTATTTGTTGCATTTTGATACAACAGGTCAATGCGTTGAAGTGTTGATGGTTCCCAAAGCCCAGGAGGTGAATATGGATGAGCAAGGTCCTTCTTTTGTTTGTTATCAAAATGGTGATGGAATAGGATTGCAATACAATGACCATGTCTACAATACTCCCTTGCAATTGGAGCAGCGCAATTGGATTGGTAGTAAAACGGTAGTTAGAAAGTTGGAGCGCCCCAAGGATGCCTGGAAAATTGGAATGTTGGACCGAGAAAATTGGATGAAGGGATTAAAAATGAACTTGCGTTGGTGGCCCATTTCCAATGGTGACGGGCGATATCAGGTATGGGTAGGAGGAAATTCGTTGGTTATTTGCGAGGAAAGAAAAGATTGATTATATTTGCACTCCTTCAATGGAAGGAATTGCCCGGATGGCGGAACTGGTAGACGCGCACGACTCAAAATCGTGTATCCTCGTGATGTGTGGGTTCGATTCCCACTCTGGGTACTAAAAGAATCGAAAAAAAACAGAGCATAAGCTCTGTTTTTTTTTGGACAAAACCGATTTATTTCAGCTTTACTTTTTTCCAATCTTCGGAAAATTCCAAACTGGACTGAACTTGCGGATTCTGGGGTTTTTTATTGATGACCAAAGATTGCTGTGCGACCTGTTTTTGAACATAGTTGGTTAGCTCTTCCATTTGAATGTTCCCTCGTGTCTCCTGCATTTTTTTGAGCAAGTAATAGGTAAACATTCCATGTTGTTTTTCGCTATAGGGCAGTGCCGTTTCGTCTCCTGTTGTGGCGCTGAAGACGACCAAATTTCCCGTTAATGCTTCTGATTTGGGTTTGATTTTGACGCCGCGTCCTTTGGCGAGCATTTGGCTATCTGAGCGCGCGGATCCGCTAAAACAAGCGTCCAAGAATACTACGGTAGATTGAGTGGGATGAGCAGAAAGTTGCCTATAGATCTCATCCAATTTGATGGCGGAAAGGGTGTTTTGGGAATTGCCATCCACCGGAAGAAGGTAAGCACTTTTTGTTTGCTCATCGGGCACGCCGTGTCCTGCATAATAGAAAATGATGCTGGCTTCTCCCTGATAGGCTTTGGTGATGTCTGTCAACCATTTTAAGACATCCAAAATCTGCCCGAAAGTAGCGTTTTCCAAGAGTTGGATGTTGTTGCTGGGAATGCCCATGGTTTTTTCCAAATACTGTTTGAAGATTCGCGCGTCATTCAATGCAAAGTCCACTTTGATCTCTTTGGCGTATTGTTCATTGCCAATGACAACGGCAAAAGTTTGGGCATTGTTTTTTTCACTCTTTGGAATGTTGACATCGACATCGGATTTTCCGTAGCTGATATTTTCTTCAATGATGGTGGCTTTACCGATGTTTTCTTGATTGTTTACTTTTAACTCAATGTCCTGAAAAGAATAAGAAATGTTGGTGTTGGCGTAGGTCAATTTCTCTTTGCTGTCAAAGAAAAGCTTCCTGCCATTGGGCCCTGTAATGTCAAAATACGCCAGTTTGAATTGATTGTCCTTGATATAAAAATCGGGGTTTCTGAATTGAAGATTGGAAAAGTTATTTTTGAAATAAGGAGCATCAGTGAGCGGCACAGAAACAATCAGGGGCCCCAGTGTTTTTGAGCTCAGTAGGTATGATTCATTGTCGGCATCGTAGGCGCCAATCGTGATGTCACTGAAATCTGTACATCTGGCTTGGAGGATTTTATAACGGGCAATGGTGTTGTCTTGAAATTCAATAATTTTTTTCTCTCGGGATCTCTCATTTACGCGGTTTTCGTAATCCATGGTTTTTTCAAACTCATCTTTTTTCTGCCAATCATTGATTTTTTCTTGGACATCCATTTGTATCAATGAGGTAAGGCTGTGTAGGTATCCCACTTTTACATTGTCCATCCATACTTGCTGTTTTCCCCAGAGCACGAAAGCGAACCGATCACCTTGAAAATCACCGAAAGGGGATTGATGGACTTGCTCATCATTAATAAAGAATGACATCAATGAACCGATTTTCTTTATGCCAATTTTATTTTTTTTGTTAGCGGATAATGATGAACATGGCTTCAGTGGAATAATGTCCTTCCATTCGTTGCTTGCGAATTGACTAAATTGGAAGTAACCATCGGAGCGCAGACCAAAAGCGTAGGATTGAGTTTCATTCAAGTCGGCACCCATTTCAAAATCGAAGCTAACGGGCTCAGCAGGGTTTAACCATTGCAGCTCGAAGGAGATGACAAAATCTCTGTTGGATTCTAGTTCGAAATGAGGCCACCATTGGGTGCAACCATCATCGGATAAATAACATTCCAGGTGATAGGCGCCATTTTCAATTTGGGAGAGGTCTTGGGCAGATCTTCCGTTGTTCACCCAAACGTTTCTGTTGTTATTGAATTGATCTTCGAAAATGGGGAAATAGTTTTGTGGATCGATGGATTGGCTCCAGGAACTTGAGAAAATAAGCAAGAAGAATACAAATAGCAGGTTCGTTTTTTTCATGATCGAAATAAAAAGTTTACAATCAAAAGTAAGCAAAGTGAAGGGGAAATTGATCATGTTCAGGATTGGTTATGCATTCGAAAATCACTTGACTGGATTTTTGAACAATACTTCTTGATTGAAATTTCATATTTCAATTTTAGGCTAAGAGAAAAAGATGCATGAGATTAAAAAAAAAACACCCCTCGCGGAGTGTTTTTCAAATATTCTATTTCAACTTAGATGGTCATGATGTCCTTGTCCTTGGCAGCAAGAACTTCCTCCACTTTCTTATTGAACTTGTCGGTCAATTCTTGAACCTTGGTCTCTCCAGTCTTGGCCTCATCTTCAGGCAAACCATCTTTCTGCGCTTGCTTGATAAAATCAATGGCCTCTTTGCGCGCAGTACGAATGGATACTTTTGCATTCTCTCCTTCTGAATGAGCGCGCTTGGACAAATCCTTGCGGCGCTCTTCGGTGAGCATGGGTACAGAAATGATGATCATTTCTCCGTTGTTCTGCGGATTCAATCCCAAATTGGCTTCCATGATGGCCTTGGCAATGGGATCCAACATGTGCTTTTCCCAAGCCTGAACCGTGATGGTGCGTGCATCGGGTGTGCTCACATTGGCAATGTTCTTTAAGGGCGTGTAGGAACCGTAATAATCCACTTTAACACTGTCCAACATCGCTGGACTGGCCTTGCCGGCACGAATTTTATTCAATTCGAATTCCAAATGATCGATGGCTTTGTTCATGGCTGCTGTAGCCTCATCTAACGCCATGGTAATCTCGTCTGACATATTCTTGTTTTGTATTAAAAATCAACCAATGTTCCTACGGCTTCGCCGTGAACCAAACGCTTTAAATTGCCACTTTTGTTCATGTCAAATACAATGATGGGCAATTTGTTTTCATTGCACAAAGTGAAGGCCGTCATGTCCATGACGTTCAATCCCTTTTCGTACACTTCATTGAAAGATACCCGATCATATTTGGTGGCCGTTGGATCTTTCTCCGGATCTGCCGTATAAATGCCATCCACTCGGGTTCCTTTTAAAATAACATCCGCCTCCACTTCAATGGCTCTCAATGATGCTGCAGTGTCGGTGGTGAAGAAAGGATTTCCAGTACCTGCTCCAAAGATGACTACGCGACCTACTTCCAAATGTTTTACCGCCTTTCTTCTGATAAAAGGTTCGGCAATTTGCTTCATCTCGATGGCTGATTGCAATCGTGTAGGAACTTCCAAACTTTCCAATGCGCTTTGCAAGGCCATGCTGTTGATCATCGTTGCCAACATGCCCATGTAATCTCCTTGGGTTCGTTCCATCCCTCCTTGTTCAGCCTGCACCCCTCGGAAAATATTCCCTCCGCCAATCACGATGGCTATTTCTACTCCTTCGTTGAATATCTCCTTGATTTCTTTGGCATATTGCATCAAACGGTCGTTGTCGATGCCAAATTGCTTATCACCCATCAATGACTCACCACTGAGTTTGAGTAAAATTCGAGAATACTTCATGCCACAAATATAACAATCAATTCCCTGCCTCTCGGCAGAATTGACAATATTGCGATTCTTCATTGTGTCTGAATTCAAGGCGATCCTCAATGTCCTGCAACAGCTGCAACAAGCCACTTTCAAAATCTTCCATTACTCTGGCCGAGAACAGTTTATCCCGATCTTCAATGAACAAGGGCTTGGCCTCGGGCTTGGCCAGCGGAAACAGCCCAACAGCCATTTGGTCATAGGTCCATCCTTCTTCATGGTGCGCCAAATAACCGTACATCATGATTTGGAGTAGTTTCGATTTTTTACCATTGTACAGATTGATCAAATCGCCATCCGGAAGGGTGAGGTCTTTTTTCTCAGCCTTTCCCGTTTTGTAATCCAAAATGACAATCTTATCGCCACTTTTGTGAATGCGGTCTACTTTCCCCAGCAATGTGACAGGATGACCGCTCGGCAGTGTCAAAGCATGGTTTAAATCTTTTTCGGTGGCGATGATGTAGGGAGCAAGATTTTCCTTGATTAAACTTTCATCATAATCCAATACCCTTTCGATCATTTTTTTGGCTGCCTCAAAAGCCAAAAGGTTATATCCTTCAATACTACCATTGGGATTGTCTTGTAAGAAAACCGCCGAGAGGGCTTCTTCCAATTGATTGCGCCATTGCTGAATATCGTTTAGGCTGAGGGTTTGGTTGATTTTTGGATAGTGCCAATTTTCAAGAACCGTGTGCACATTGGATCCTATGGTAGCGGCATCCATTTGTTCCTCCATTTCATTGATCTCTCCCAATCCCAAAACATAGCGATAATAAAACTCCAAAGGACATTGCAAGTATTTGTTGATGGCGGAGGGACTGATGCCATTTTCCAATTTTGTGCGAAGCTGTTGTGCGGAGAGGGCATTGGCTTGAACGCATTCCTCAAAACTCAATGCCGGTGAAGCCGGCAGAGACAGTTGTTTTTTATGCCAATGAATCGTTTTGTTGTAATCTTTCCATTCCCACTCCAATTGTTGGATGTACCTGGTTTTTTCAACCGATCGGAAATCCGAAGTGGTGGATGGATAGAAGAATGATATTTTTTTTGCGCGGTGCAGTAATCTGTAAAAATTGTAGGCGTAACTCGATTCCCGATCTCCCGGCATGGGCAAGCCAAAAGCCTTGCGCAATTCAAACGGAATCAGACTTTGCATGTGACTTTGTCCAGGCATTGAATCTTCTGTAGCATTGACAAAGATGACGTGGTCAAAGTCCAATGCTCGGGTTTCTATCATCCCTAAAATTTGCAATCCATGCAACGGCTCACCTTCCAAGGTAATGTTGTCTTTGGCAATCACATGTTGAATCAATACATCCAATGATTCGGCATCTTGTAAAAAAGTATTTTCTTGGATGTATCGGTGAACGATTTCCATTTTCTCTTCCCACTGCCAAGCACATTCTTTGGACAAAGGATCCAACTCATCCTGTTCCAAAACCCATTGATTGAGCATTTTTAAATTGTCCAAAATTTGCTGGAAAGAAGCATCGGCAATATCGAGTAAGTACAGATGGGGTTGAATGCTTTTCCAAGGGCAATTATCGGTCATCCATTTGTGGATTTGGTTCATACCGAAATAAGGAGATTTTCGTTCAATCAATTCTTTGATAAAGGACTGTCTCCAGGGTTCGGTGAATGGACGAATGATGGGTTGTTCAATCCACTTGACCAGGTCTTTGTGGTATATTCTTTTTTGACTTTGTGTTTTGATACAAAATGCAATGTAGGAGGTGAAGAGTTGATAGATGCCGGTGTTCTTGATGTTCCATCCCAGTGCAACATTGATGTCCACATCTTCTTGGATGTGCGTGATCAAGGGTTGAAGCATTTGTACATCAGTCATGATAAGGGCTGTCTTTTCTCTTTCTTCCAAAGGCATCACGCTCACCATCTCTCCGATGATGGCTGCACTGCCCAATGAGGTGTTGGTCTTGTATTCATAGACATGACGCTCTTCTTTAGAAAGACAATCTTCCATGGCCACCGTTTGCCCTGACTTTATTTTTTCTCTGAAAAAATGTCCAGCTTCGTGACTGGGATTTTGGACGTAATAGGGATCAACATCCCAATGAATTTCCGTATCGGTATGTTTCTTTTTGAACCGGGCAATAATCTTTTCTTCTGCTGGTGTGAAATTGGATAGACCAATGAAATAGGTGTGCTTGGCATCAGAGTGCAATTCCCCTTGCATCGCGAGTTTTTTGGTCAACTGGGCATAGCTGAATTTTTGTTCTTTTTCGCTGTTCAAACTGAATTGCTGATAGATGCGGATAAGATCTTCCCAGAAGATCAAGAACTTTTTTTGATCTGCGGACAGCGGATCTTGATGCAAACTCCAAGCATCAATGTCCTTGATGTCACGGATGTTTTTGTACAAGGAGGTGGCTTCAATCAAATGCTGATCAACATCGTTGAAGTCATTGAGCAATTGCCCGGACCATTTGATGAAACTACTGAATTTCTCAGGCTGATCAACGACGGATATGTAGGCCTTGTACAATTGAATGGTGGCCTCAAATCCCTGTATGCTGCGCTGATCTGAAATCATTTGCAACCATTCAGGCAGGATGAAAATCTTGGGCGCAATGAGCGGCGTCTGAGCCAATTGGAAGAGGTGTTTTTTTAGGAATAGTCCAGCACGTTTTCCAGGTACTACCAGGTGAATTTGGCTCAAATCTTTGCCGTGACGCGAATAGATTTCTGAAGCGATTTTGTATAAAAAAGGTTGCATGACAAGCAATTTATAGGGAATTGGTTCATCTTTGTTCAATGGTTGATAAATTTCCTTTGTTCTTGAAAACCATGAACGGTTCCAATTACTATTGCATCTCTTCCACAGAGCAGGTGACAGAGTATCAGCGCATCGGAAGCAAATGGTTGAAGCAGGAGTGGAAAGGGGACACTTTGCCCGAGCGATGGTATATCCACGATTTGATAGAAAACGTTCACAACAATGTGTTGCGAATAACTGCAGAGGAGTTTCGATTGACCATTCCTGAAAACGTGTAATTTTCCGTCATGAATTGGTTGGCCGATGTTTCATTAAAATCCTTCAACACCTTTGGCATGGACGTCAAAGCGCAATGGTTGGTAGAGGTAACCCATGAAGAAGAATTGCGTCAGGTCATCGCAGATGAAAGATGGATCCACGGTCCTCGATTGATTTTGGGTGGAGGGAGTAATGTGTTGTTCACGGAGGATTTTGCCGGGGTGGTGCTATTGAATCGTTTTCATGGGATGGACCATCAACCATTGACAGAAGATAAAGTTTTGGTTACTGCGGCCTCTGGAGAAGTATGGCATACGTTTGTTTTGTACTGCATCGATCAAGGTTGGTGTGGAATTGAGAATTTGAGTTTGATCCCAGGTTGTGTGGGTGCTAGCCCCATTCAAAACATAGGGGCCTATGGTGTGGAGATCAAAGATGTTTTTCATTCACTTACGGCAATGCATGTGTTGACTGGTGAGATTCGTTCGTTTTCCAAAGAGGAGTGTGCATTCGGATATCGAGAGAGTATTTTTAAACACCATGAGAAGGGCAATTGGATCATATTGTCGGTTGCTTATGAGTTGTCTTTAAAGCCAAATGTAAAAACGGCATATGGAGACATTCAAAAAGAGTTGGTGAACTTGGGTGTGTCCGATCCTGGCATCAAAGAGGTCAGTCAAGCGATTTGTAACATTCGTTCTTCAAAGCTGCCTAACCCAGCTGTATTGGGTAATGCAGGGAGTTTTTTCAAGAATCCTGTCATTCTCTCCGCACATTATCAATCCTTAAAAACAAAGTATGCAGACATGCCTGCTTACGAAGTAGATAGTGAACATGTCAAGGTGCCTGCGGGTTGGTTGATTGAGCGTTTGGGATGGAAGGGAAGACGCGTTGGCCCATGTGGTGTCAATGAAAAACAGGCTTTGGTATTGGTCAATTATGGAGGGTCAACAGGAAAAGAGGTTTTTGATTTGAGCCAACAAATCATTGATGATGTGCAAGAGCAATTTCAAATTCTCTTGGAGCGCGAAGTAAATATTCTGTAATTAGAAAGCGGCGCAAGGAATGATTTTGCGCTTGGTTTTGATTTTCACCGCCATGTTGTAGGCCAGGGTTAGCTCGTGCGCACCAGCACTGTTGCCCACACCAAGACGAGAAGTTGTAACATCATAACTATATCCAATGTTGAAAGGTCCGGAGGTGAAGCCGAACAAGAAGGCAATGGCATCGCGATTGGGTAGGTCGTAGCCGTTGGATTTCACAGGTAGTCCTCTATACCACACTCCAAAAAAGAGGGGTTTGATTTCGTACGAAAATCCAAGATCCAATTGATCAAATTTTCCTTGAGACATGTAGTTCGCAGCAACAAATAAATGATGGTCCAAACGTTTCAGTGAATACCCTTTGATGCGGAATCTCTTTCCGGCATGCACAGCGTAACGGGTTGGGATGAGTGAACTGTTGGTCTCAAAAACAGCCTCGTTGGGTGTGTTCAAATGCATGGCAGAAAGTCCAACCCATAAATCGGGACCGTAGACCAAAAGACCGGCTCCTGCATCAAAGTATTGTTTGGATTGCGCAGGATAGGTTTCAAGAGAGGTTGGTGCGTTGTTTCTAATCAATTGATCGTAAAAAGTGAGGTTGTTGAAATTCAGTGAACGTGAACCCAAAGAAAATTGCAATGCTGGTCGCATGTACCAATTTCGTTTGATTCGGGTTTCATAGGCATACTGGATTCCAAACTGTGTGCGAGAAAGATTGCCGGCTCCGGCATCTTCACGTTGTACAATAACACCAACACCACTTTTGATGGAGTTGATGTATGAATCATAACTGGCGACATAACTGCGGTATCCTTTTGGAATTCCCAACCATTGATTGCGGTATTGCATCGCAAATCGCGATTGCAAGTTGGCTCCTGCAAAGGCCGGGTTCATCGCAGTAGGAACTGCATAAAATTGGGTGAATTGCTGGTCCTGGGCAAAACCCAATAGGCTCACTGCAATCAGTAAGAACGATAGAATGGTTTTTCTCATCTTGTTCATTTTCTAACCAATGTTATTTGCCCGACCAACTGATAGGCCTGACCATTGTGGTAAATCCCTTCAGCCTTCCAAATATACATATCTTGTTGGCATATTTCTCCTTTATAATATCCGTCCCAACCTTTTTCAATATCCTTGGATTGGAAGATGACTTCGCCCCATTTGTTGTATACGGTGAGTTCGTAGGTATCGATGCCTTCATACTTTGGAAAAAAGACATCGTTTTCATAACTCAAAATCTCATATCGCCCATCGGTGGAGCCTTGTGTATTGGGCGTGAATGCAGATGGGAATTCCAGTTTGCCTCCACCAATGGCATTGACTGCGGCAAATTGAGTCAAAGTATCAGGACAATTGAATTCATTGTTCACCACCAAGGTGATATCGTATAAACCAGCTTGGGTATAAGTATAAGTTGGCGCAAATTCATCCAATGTGTCCCCAGCGCCAAAATACCATGCATAGGATGAGGCATCTTCGCTTAGGTTGACGGTGAAGACAGGTTGTTGTGGGATGGTAACCTCAGGTGGGGTAACAGTGAACGAGGCCAATGCTCTTGGATGAACCACCACAGCACCATAGTGAATGGTGGTATCAAATTGCCCATCATATCCAATCACAATTAAGCGCACATCAAAGGTTCCAGGGTATTCGTAAATGTGAATGGGACTGCTGTTGATGGAAGCACTTCCATCCCCAAAATCCCATAACCAACCTTGCGCATAAAGTGAGGTGTCTTTAAAGGCAACCAGTAGTGGTGAACATCCAATGCTATCTCCGATAAATCCTGCCTCTGGTGAAGGTGCATCTACAGTAATGGTTTGAAAGGCGGTGTCGCTGCATTGGCCATTGGAGGCGTACAACAAGACATTGTAACTTCCCCAAGTGTTGTATTGATGATCTCCTACATCGGAGGCGTTGATGAGTGTTCCATCTCCCAAATCCCAAATGTAATTGGTGGTCAATCCACTGTTGCTGGTGTTGTTAAAAGCAATGGGATTGGGCCATGTGATGGGGTTGGGTGTGGCCGTAAAAGAAGCTTGAGGAACAGGGTAGACATGTACGATTTGTGTTTGTACTTGAGTACAACCAAAGGCATTGTAAGAAGTCAATGATACGGTATAGGTAGTATCCAAATCGTTATTTAATCCAAAGCTGTGATATGGGTTAATTTCAGTTGAAGTGCTTCCATCTCCAAAGTCCCAAAGGTATTGGATGGCCCCAATGGACTGATTGAGTAATTGGTTGGTAAAGGGTGAACAGCCTTCATTGTCCATGGTGAAGCCAGCCGTTAATCCTGCAGGAATCACTACCGGCTCGTTGTAGGTGTCATAGCAGCCTGCAGATGTCATGGCCGTAAGCACCACTTGATTGGTAACAGCAATAGAAGATAAATTGAAAAAATTGTGCTGATGGATGGTTTCCCCATTGATACTGGATTCACCGGTTCCGTAATTCCATGAATAATTGTCCGCACCCACAGAGGCGTTATGAAAGGTTAAGGTGACGGGATAGCATCCTGTCGTGTCTGTTAAGGTGTAATATGCTACTGGGGTCCGCAAGACATCGATGGTATGGTAAGTGGTATCCCGGCAGCCAAAATTGCTGGCTGCAATCAATTGAACGGTATAGGTGGTGTCGTTGTAAACGGGATTGGCATACAGATGGGTGGGATTGTTGACGGTCGATGTTGAACCATCTCCAAAGCTCCATTGGTATTGTTGACCAGCGATGGAGTTGTTTTGAAAACCAATGGAGATAGGAGCGCAACTGTTCAGAGGTGGGGGTATTTGAAAATCAGCGGTTACTTGGGGATGTAAAGTGAATGTTTGATTGAAGGTGGCTTCACAATCATTCAGTGATTGGGCAGTGAGTTGAATATTGTACAATCGCACAACGTCGTTGGGGTCAGTGAAAACATGGACAATGGTGTCTTCCATGCTATTGATGATGGTTCCATCTCCCAAATTCCATTCATAGTTCAAGGCATCTGCACCTTGGTTCACCAAGGTAACGGTGGCTGGTTCGCAGGCAGCTTGGATATCCATGGAGAATTGAGCAGTAGGTCCTTGAGCCACCTCAATAACACTGCTTACCGTATCACTGCATCCAAAAGAAGATGTGCCGATGAAGGTTACAGTATATGGGGTGGGATTGGATCCATTGTACAAGAAGGTATGGGAGGGAGTCGGTAAATTGCTTGTACTTCCATCCCCAAAATTCCATTGAAAGGATGTGGCTCCCAACTGGTATGGCATAGTGACTTGCAATGGACTGCAATTGGAAAGTGAGCTCAAATCCAGGGTATAGGATGGAGAGGGGAAAACAACAATGGTTCTTTCGGTTGTATCATGACACAACCCACTGGAATAAGCGATGAGTTGAACCTGGAAGTATCCAACATTTAATCCATCATGATAAAAAGTGCTGCTGGGTGCTGTTTCAGTGGAAGTATTCCCATTGTCAAAATTCCATGCATAGGCTACTGCGTTCGATGATTGATTTTGGAAAGTGGCTGTTTGAGGACTGCAGCCTGGAATGTAATTGGGAGCGCTAAAGGCAGCCAATGCTCCCGTGAGCACCGTTAGGTTCACTGATGTCGAAGCGATACATCCATTCTCATTGATGGCCTGCAAGTGCGCTGTGTAATTTTGATTGTTGGCTCCTGTTGCGTAATAAGTGTGTTGGGTGTTGGCCAGTGTGTCAGAATTGCCATCACCAAATGTCCAAACATAATTTACAGCACCAATGGAATTGTTTTCAAAAACAACCTGCAAAGGATTACAGCCAGAAGTGGTATTGGTGCTGAAATTGGCTGCGGGCAAGGGGTGAATGGTCACCATCTGCTCAATGGAATCTCGGCAAGATCCTGTGAAAGCGATCAATTGTACTGGAAAATCTCCAGCGGCATTGAACGTATAATTGGCATTGGCGCCGGAAGAAATTGCTCCATTGTTAAAAGTCCATTTAAAAGAAGATGGATTGCCTGAACTACTGCTTTGGAAAGTGGCGGGTTGACCAATACAAGCATTGGTAAAAACAAAAGCAGCAACAGGTGTAGGTAGGATTTGAATCGTCTTGGAGGCTGTCGCGCTGCAACCATTGTTGGCCGTGACCGATAACGTAACTTGAAAAACGCCAGTTGTATCAAAAGTCACCAATGGAGGATTGGGTCCAATAAAAGTGGAACCATTGTCAAAATCCCAATTGAATTGATTGGGACTGCCAACATTGGTTTGAGAAAATTGAACTGCAGCGGAATCACAAGCACTACTGATGTTGCTTTGAATGGTAGCTGATGGGGCAGGCAACACCACCAACGTATGCGCAATGGTATCACTACAACTTGTTGCAGAAATAGAATTGAATACTCTGCAATAAATGGTTTTGGTTCCTGGAGAAGAAAAAGAATAGTTGACATTTCCTGCTCCCAAATTGACCCATGTTCCATTGATATTCCAGCTGTATTGGTTGCCACCTATTGATTCTTGTGTAAATGTTACATTTTGACCCACACAAACGGTATCCTGAGAAATGCTGAAACCAGCCACAGGTGGAGCAACAATGGAGACGGTCATCGTATCTGTCGAAATGCCGCAATAGTTGCTGTCCAACAAGGCTATGGTGTATTCGCCGATTCCAGGAAAGGCGGCGGTGCGCGGAGTACTTGGAGGGAAAGGAAACCAAGCTGTTTCCGTATTGCTGCCCACCTCTGCAGGGAGACCAAAAGTCCATTTCAATTGCCTTTGGAAAATGTTTCCTTGATTGAAACAGTTTTTTGTCCCAATGTTGGTGAAGGTGAAAACAGTATCCGGATAACAAAGTACTGCATGATCAGCGGCAATGTTGGGAATGTCTTTGTCCCAAAGATGAATGGGGTTAAAGGTTGCAACGGAGGCGCTGCCTTGTATAATGTTACAATAATTTTCAGCCGTAAGGGTTACCTGCGTTTCACAAGTAACCGTGTTGGGCAAATAATCGTGGTTGATGGTTTGTCCCAAGTTGGTATAGTCAAAAGTGGCGTCGGGTGATCCATCTCCAAAATCCCAGGTGAAAATGGTGGTTTCTGAAACGTTGGTTGCGCTATTGGTAAAACTCATGTTGGCAGGAACACAGGCCTGTGTATTGGACCCAAAAGGAATTTGAATAGAGGCGGCTGTAGCCTGCTCCATGACAACAACTCCGGTGACGGTGCATGATCCACTGGTTTGAGCAATGGTCACAACAAAAGTGTCTACAGTCGCTGAGTAGGTGTGGGAAATGATTTCGTTGGCTTGCCAATTGTCATCTGTGCTATTAGAGGATCCATCTCCCCAAACAATGCTTACCGCTCCCCAGTTTACGCTGCTCTGAAGATTAAATGTGAAATTTCCACCTGAGCAAGAGTACCAATAAGGATGTGAGGATGGGTCTCCAGCATGGTCCAATACCGTTAGACAATTTTGACCCATTGCGGTCCATTGTCCGGAAATCAAAATAACGGCCATGAAGAGGAATTTCTTAATCATATCCATACTACGAAATAAAAGACAAAAGGGTTCCCAATCCAACCTGTAAAAAAAGGTTTTGAGCCGCTAAGTGTTGAATCCTGCACCCTGTTGGATGTTCTGAACCATTTTGGAAACGGCAGGACAAACCAATGTATTTCTAAAAGTAAGGTCCATGATTTGTGACATGTTTTTTCGGTCAGTATGTGGATACTCGCGACAGGCTTTGGGTCTGTGCTCGTATATGCTGCATTTGTTATCCTCACCAAGAAAAGAACAGGGAGATTGATTCAATACCCAATCCCCATCTTCATCAATGTGGAGATATTTCTCTGTAAATAGTGATGGTTTGATGCGCAGATGTTGAGCAATGCGATTGATGTCCACATCGCGGAAGATGGGCGATGTCGTTTTGCAGCAATTGGCACATTCCAAACAATCCACTTGCTCAAACAATTGTTCATGCTGTGTATGAAATAACTCGTCCAGCTTTTTGTTGTTTTTTTGATGGGCAAACCACTTTTTGTTGGTTTTTTTTTCTGTCTTGGCTCGTTCCAACCATCGTTTCATTTCCTCATTCATGCGGATCTTTGAAATTGGGGTTGTTCATGAATGCTGTATCGCTCAGGCATTTTAAAAAGGCAATCAAGTCATTCTTGGAGGTCTCAGAAAGTTGTAATCCACCTGAGGTGAATTTCATGAATGAATCAATGGTGGTAGAAGGATGTCCGCCTGAATTGTAATGTTCAATGACCTCCAATAATGTATTGAATCGACCATCATGCATATAAGGCGACGTGAACGCAATGTTGCGCAAGGTTGGCGTCTTGAATTTCCCGCTATCCAATGGATTGTTGGTTACATTGAATCGTCCAGGGTCATGCTGGAAGTGAGGATCTATACCGTTGTTGTGAAAAAGGCCATCGGTCATTTGCATGTCCCCAAAGCCGTGGCAATGAAAGCAATCTGCGCCATATGATCCACCAGGAACTTGATCGGGACTTCCTCCCTCTGTGGTGAACAAGACAAATCCGCGGTATTCATCCGGGGCAAAAGTGTATTGTCCAATACGTTGTTGGTCAAACTTGGAACCGGCGCTCACCATGGTTCTGATGAATGAAGCAATGGCCTTTGCTGCACGCTCTTTTGTGACATGAGGACTACCGAATGCAGCTTTGAACATTTTTGGGTAAAGGGTGTCGTTGCTCAATTTCTCCACCACATGACTCCATTCTTCATGCATCTCAATGGGGTTTTCTACCGGCTCAAGGATTTGGTCTTCTAAGGTCGATTTTCTGCCATCCCAAAAGAAATGTCTTGCCCAACCCAAATTGATTAAAGCCATGGATTGTCGGTTCCCAAGGGTTCCTCCAACGCCTGCTGAATAACGGCTAGAATCTGAAAAACTATGTTGTGGTAAATGACAACTTCCACAAGAGATGCTCTGATCCAAACTCAATTTTTTTTCCCAGAATAAATACTTCCCCAATAGCACGCTCTCTTCAGTTAGCGGATTGTTGCTGGGTATGTCCATTGGAGGGAAGAAAGGGGGGATGTCTAAATTGTAGGGATGAGTCATCGAGAAATCATCGATAATCTCGTCTGAGGAACCGTCGTTATCGGAATCCAAGACGTCGTATCTGCAGGCTACAAGGAATCCGCAGAAAAGCAATGCCATTATCCAATTACTCTTTTTCATCGTTATTCTTCAAAGGTAAAAACCTTTCATATTGAACAGCATTCCAATCTGTTAAACTCTCCAAGAATTGAAGCAAATCATTTTTTTCCTGTTGGGTGAGGTGAAGCGGGCGAATGCGGGGATCTTTATTGATGGGGTGATCAATTCCGCCTTCATCATAGAATTGGATCACATCCTCTAGTGTCGAAATCGAGCCATCATGCATGTAAGGTGGTGTCAATTCAATATTTCTCAGGGTAGGTGTTTTGAATTTTCCACGATCTTTCTCAAGATACGTTTCCCGTTCTTTTCCCAAATCGGTATTGTCTTTTAAACCAATGTTGTGGAATTGATGATCAGTAAAAAGCGGAGGAACGTGGCAGGAACTGCACTGCAAGCGTTGGGAGTTAAAGAGCTGCCATCCCCTGAAAGTCGCACTATCCCAAGGTTGATCCTTGTAGTAATGCGCATGATCAAATGGGCTGTCTGCACTGATGAAGCTTCTCTCAAAACAGGCCAAGGCACGGGTAATGACATAATAATCCAATGGACGTCCATAAGCAGCTTGACTGAGCATTTGTATTTCAGGATCGTTGAGCAATGATGGATGGATTCCTTTGGGATTTCCATGCATTTCAGAGCTGTCTAATAGTGGTGCCAAGGCTTGCAGTTCCAAGGTTTTTACACCCCCTTCGCTCAGGTAGTGAGGAGCAAAAGCCAAATTGAAAAGCGTCGGCGCATTGCGCTGGGTGTTGCGCTGATGAAATCCTTGAGATGTTTTTTGACCATCAGTGAAGGCCATGTTGAGATTGTGACAACTTCCACAGGATAGTGTTTGATCCTGAGACAATCGGGTATCGTAAAACAATTTTCTTCCCAATAATATTCGGCATTCATTGGGCAAATTGTCTTTGGGCAATTGAACTTTTGGGAAGTGAGCGGGAAATCTGTAGCGGATATTTTCTACATGACAGGTGGATGTGGGTGATTCTTGGCAGGCAAAAATCCCCATCAATAAAACAACCCATAATAACCTCAAGGCACCCATTCGAAGGCTGATCCATAAAGGTCCATGGCGCGGATGGCCAAGGGAAGATTCCCTGTGGTATGGGTCAAATAATCCGTGGCCAAATGCAGGGTGTCTTGATCATTCCAAAAGCACTTTTGAGCATCCAGTTTTATTTGCCAAGTTTGTGTTTGTCCTTTGGCTACAACAACATCGGGAACATCGAAGATGATTTCTCGGTACAGTGTATCATCGCCACAATGATAGGCAATGGGATCGGTCAATGGTGCCGTGGTAGAGCCTGTTAAATCTGCTTTTCCATTGAGTTGATAAAAGATGTAACCGGTATTCCAAGTCCAAAACATACCTGCTGCACCTCCCACGCTCAGTGGACTGCTGTTGGGATAGGTGGTTGGATCAGTATTGGTGTTGATGCCCTTTGGAACGCCTAGGCCAAAACCAATTCGTGTCACTGTTCTTGGTACAGAGGAGATGGTCAATTGCGGATCATTGAACCAATTGAGCAAAGCAATGTCCTGGATGACATAGGCTGAGTCTTTTTCATCGTACAACGTAACATTGGCGATATAGCCTCTGAAATCTTCCAATAAAAGTCGGTAACCATCGATGTGGTTGTAGGTTTGGCCCTGAATGAGGTCGTTGTTTCCAAAAACAACATTCCATTTCAAGACAAACTGCGTTGGTGTTTCAGTCTCAGGTGGATCCACCGTCTCTTTGCATTTGTTGCATTGTGCAAAAAGCAAAAACAACAGGGATAGCATTGTCCAACGTTTCCATTTATTCATATCCTCAAAAATATATCAACAGTTAATAATTTTAATGAATCAACCGTGTTAAACTCCATTATTTTAGAGGGTATGAATCAACAGGGTCCAGTTTTTTGGGTTTGTCGCAGCTCTGCAGGTAGCGGAAAAACCTTCAGTTTGGTGAAGCAATTTTTGACTTTGTGTTTGCGTGAGAAGTCCGCAGACGCTTATGTACACATCTTGGCCATTACGTTCACGAACAATGCAGCCGCTGAAATGAAGAGCAGAATTTTGGCCCGTTTGCATGATTTTTCACAAGGCACAAGTTTGGACAAGTCCAGTCCTGGCGGTCAATTGTTTTGGATGTTGCAAGGGGATTTGGGAATTGATCCGCTGGAATTGGAGTCGAGAGCCAAGGCCACATTGTCCCACATTCTTCATCATTATCATCGTTTCTCCGTTTCCACCATTGATTCCTTCATTCACCGCATTGTTCGTGCCTTTTCGCGCGATCTCAGTCAGCATCCCGATTTTAATATCGAGATGGATACCGAACGTGTATTGGAAGAAGTGGTGGATCGTTGTTTGGATCAGGCCGGTAAGGTGGATGCCGTGACCAAGTATTTAAAAAAGTTGGTTCAAATTCAAATGGAAGATGGAAAGGCTTGGAATCCGCGTTCTGTCATGTTGGAGTATGCCAAAACATTGACCACGGAATTGGGAATGGCGGCGCTGGAATCGCAAAAGGAATTGAATTTAACCTTGACGGATTTTGAGAATATATTTCAGAATTTATTTGTCATAAAAGACCAATTAATCCAAAGGCCCAAGCAAATTGCGGCTCAAGTGCATCAGTTATTGGGTAGTTGTTCATCCAATTTGGATGACCACTGGCGAAAAGGATATTTTTTGGATGTTTTTGCCAAAATGAAGGATGCGAACACCGTGTTTTATGAAAGCAATCCTTTCATTAAAAAAGAATTGTCCAAATGGTGGACGCAAGGAGCAGAAGCCAGTTGGTTCAGAAGCAATGGAGGAAACCCTACTGTCTTGCATCGTTTTGAGGCCATTGCAGATGAGGTAGCCAGAGGTGTGGATGCATTGTGGGAATGGTCTCATGGTCGGGAAATTCAGCAGTTGTACTTGGTTGAATCCGTGATCAAGAATTTTTACGCCATGGGCTTGGTGCATTACCTGCACGAACTTTCGGAAGGTTTGAAACTGGAGCGTAACTTCTTGATGATTCAAGATTTTCATCAAATGATCGCTAAGGTGATGATCAACAATCCCACCCCATTTGTCTATGAAAAAGTAGGTGAGCGTTTTGATCATCTGTTGTTTGATGAATTTCAAGACACCTCCAAATTGCAATGGCGAAATTTCTTGCCCCTCGTGCATCAGGGCATGTCAAAGGGTGGAGAAATTTTTGTCGTGGGTGATGGCAAGCAATCCATTTATCGTTGGAGAAATGGAGATGTTCACCAATTTGTGAATTTGCCTGAGATTCCTGAAGATGAAGGATTGCAAGGTTTGAACACGTTGTTGGCCGCAGGCTACAACAGTATGGAGCTCAATACCAATAGAAGGTCGCACCAGAATGTTGTTTTGTTTAACAACAAGTATTTTGATGCACTCCGAGAAAAAATGACCCCGGCCAATCAGCGGGTGTACCATAATCAAGCCCAATTGGCCCATCATCCTGATCCTGGATATGTGAGATACAAATTGTTTCAAAGCAAAAATTCGGCACGAGAGGACATGATGATGGATTTGGTGCAATCGATTCAAGCCGCCCACGCCGACGGATTCTCCTATTCGGACATGGCCATCTTGACCAGAAAAGGAAGAAAGGAAACGGCTCCCATCGCAGAGGCACTCAAAGCCCATGGAATTCCCATGAATACCCATGACAGCTTCTTGCTGTCCCTTTCGGCCAAGGTGCGCACCGTCATGTCGTATCTGTCCTTTCTGGCCAAACCCAGCGAAGTTTATTTTCGTTTCGATTTTTTACGTTCGCTATCTGAAATAGAGGATTTGACTTTTGATTTAACACAAGCCATTGAAGCTTGTATGGTGGTCAGCCGCAGGGGCGATGTGGAGTATAGACGGTTGGGGGCAATTGAAGCGTTTATTCATGCTTGGAATCCCATGATCAAAACCCGATGGGAGACGGGCTTATCCGCATATGATTTGGCCAAATCGTTCATCGATGATTTGCAATTGGGCATGGATGAGTACTTGGAATTTCTCTTGGATCAATTGTCTCAAAAGTCAACCGTATGGGGTTTTTATCCCGCAGAGGTTATCAGCTGGTGGAGCAAGGCCAAGGAGAAATTATGTATTCAAAGCAATGTGAGCGATGACGCCATTCGCATCATGACCATTCATCGATCCAAAGGTTTGGAGTTTCCCGTTGTTTTTTATCCTCGTTTTCAATCCAAGAATCCATCTCAGAACATATGGGTACCAATGGACGTAAATGGCATTCCACTTAAGGATGTTTATCTTCGTTTCAGTGCCGCTGAACCCAAACATTATCAGCCTGATGCTTTTGTAGAAGAGTACAACAATCAATTGCTCGATCAATTCAATCTGATGTATGTAGCACAAACCCGCGCCGAGGAGAGGTTGTATATTTTTCAAGAAGAAATAGAATCTGACGAGACAAAGTCAAGTGAGGAGGCCACCATCAATGATACACTTTTTACCAAGACTTTTAAAGAGGTCTTCGAATCACTCGGCTCAGACACCAGCACACAAACCTGGGAATTGGGCACTCCCCAACACCACAAAGGAACACCGCTGGTATCCGCTGTTGAAATTCGATCGTTGAGAACATTGGGAAAAGCCAAGAAGGTGAAGATTCGATTCTCTGCAACACAACGAAAAGAGGGCCATGACCATTGGCTAGCCCGAAAAAGAGGAGATCGTACCCACCGTTTTTTACAGTTAATGTTGATGCATCATGACGCGCAAAAAGCGATGGAGGTGTTTGAATCCCAGTTGGGTCCAGTGGATGAAAAGGAGCAGATCAGGTGGTCAGCTGTTTTAGCGGATGCAGATTGGAACCGTTTGGCTCAATCTTCGAATCATCCAGTTTGGAGGATCGAAGAGTCTCTCTTGTTAGAAGAGGGAAAGGAACTTCGTCCAGATGCTTATCGGGTCCTGGAGGATCGAATAGAGTTGATTGATTTTAAAACAGGAAAGGAGATGGCCGAACATTTGGCCCAAATTGATGATTATTCAAAGGTTTTATTCGATATTTGGAAGATGCCAATTCATGGCATGTTGTATTATACAGAGAATCAAAAATGGATACGTTCAACTTACCACGGGCATTTGTTTTAAGGTGTTGGCTTTGGTTATTGTTTAGTTGTTTTATAGGTCAATGGGATGTAATGGCTCAGTCACCGGATGACTTGGTGACCTTTGGAAAAATTCCTGCCAAAAGCATTCGAAACAGTCAGCACCGCAGTGAGTTGAAAGCGGCGGCATGCGCGCCTTCCACGGCATTGAGAGATTTGGATTGGAACAATGTCAGTGCTTTAATTGAGACAGGTGGTTCTTTGTGGCAGGACCGCGCCAATGGTCGTTCCCATTATTTTGTTCCGAAAGAGGGAAATGTTTCTGTGCTATTTGCAGGGTCATTGTGGATGGGTGGAATCTCCCCCGATCAACAATTGAAGTTGGCTGCTGTATTATACCGTTATGATGGCAATGATTATTGGCCAGGTCCTTTGACCAATGATGGCAGCGCCTCAACCAATGATGCGGTCTGTCAACAGTGGGATCGTTTTTCCATTTCGTATCGTCAAGATGCACAAAGGCATCGTCAGTATTTTGAATGTTCCAACAATCCAGATTGTGATCTTGAATCAACCATGGGCGGGTCGTATTCCATCCCCAGTTATTTCTATGATTATCCAGCCATGGGGAATACTGCGCAGGGTCAGGACATGTACATCGCGCCATTTTATGATTATGACCAAGATGGATTGTATGACCCCCAAAATGGTGATTATCCTTGGTTCGATTTTACGCGTGAGATCAATTGCGCAACACGAAAAAGAGAAGACATTGTTCCTCTGTATGGCGATGTAAATTATTACTGGGTTTTCAATGACAAAGGGAACGCGCATACTGAGTCCCAAGGTCAGCCCATCGGCATGGAGATTCGCGCTCAAGCTTTTGCATTTAATACCAACGACGAAATCAATAACATGACCTTCTACAATTATGTATTGATCAATCAAGGAACACAAACATTGAAGGAGACCTATTTCGGAACATGGATCGATTGTGATATTGGTGGTCACACCGATGACTATGTCGGATGCGATGTTCAGCGCGGCTTGGGATATGGATACAATGGTCCTGCAGTGGATAATCCCACCGGGTTGTCTCTTGGTTATGGCGCACATCCCCCCGCTGTAGGTGTGGATTTTTTTGAAGGACCTTATCAAGATGAAGACTCCCTGGACAATCCATTGACAACCGATATTTTGGAAGCCATCGACCTAAAGGGAATTCCCTACAAAGGAATTGGTATTGGATATGGAGATGGTGTAGTGGACAATGAGCGTTTTGGAATGCGTAAGTTTTTATACCATGGTAACGGTTCCGGGCCATCAGGGTATCCCACCATCGCCATTCACTATTACAATTATATGCGTGGTTTCTGGAAGAACGGTCAACGCATGGCCTATGGAGGAAATGCCTTGTCAGAATCGTCGGGAGCCAATTTGTCCATCGGTGCGGATTTTATGTTTCCCGGTGACACAGATCCCTATCATTTTGGAACATTGGGTGTCAATACTTCACCTTGGACCGAAGTAAGCAGTGGTAATCCTGCTGGTGATCGCCGTTTCATGCAAAGCGCTGGTCCCTTTACCCTAGAACCTGGTGATTACAACAACATTACGGTTGGAGTGGTGTATGCCCGTTCTTTGGGCGGTACTCCGTTTGAATCGGTCAATCTAGTCCGCGCCGCAGACGATAAAGCCCAAGCTTTATTTGACAATTGTTTCGAGTTGATTTCGGGTCCTGATGCACCAGATGTTTCTGCCCGTGAGTTGGATCGCGAAATCATTTTGATGTTGAGCAATGACAATGTCATCAGCTCCAATTATCAAGAGCAGTATGCCTTGCTCGATCCCACCATTCCTGAGTTTGATAGCGACTTAAATCCATTGAGTCCAGAGCAAAGACGCTACAATTTTGAAGGGTACATGATTTACCAATTGGTCAATGAAAAAGTGACCAGTGCGGATTTGTATGATATTACAAAAGCGCGTTTGGTTGGCCAGTGTGACGTTGAAAATGGGGTAGGTACCATCGTCAATTTTGAGCGCGACCCTGAGACCGGTCAGATTACACCATTGCTCATGGTGCAGGGAAGCGATGAAGGCATTCGTCGATCCTTTCAAATCAAGAGCGATGCTTTTGCACAAGGAGACAACAGGCTCATCAACCACAAGACTTATTATTTCATGGCTGTTGCCTATGGATACAACAATTACCAGGATTACAATGTGGGATTGGCCATAGGTCAAGACCAACCCTTCTTGGCTTCTCGTAAAGCAGTTTTTGGGGCCATCCCCGTCATCGCAGCCATCCCCCACAGCCAAACCCCAGCCAATGGCGGTTCTATTTTGAATGCTCAGTACGGAGATGGCGTGGCCATTACCCGCATCGAAGGAAAGGGCAATGGATTGAACAGTTTGACTTTGGATCCGGCTTCTGAGGCAGCGATCTTACAGAACATCACTTCTTCGGAGTGCACCTATCTTCCTGGCATGGGACCGGTAGATATCAAAGTGGTGGATCCTTTGGCTTTGCCAGCAGCCGATTTCGAGTTGTCTTTGAAAGCAACCGATAACACGGAGTCCAGCGCTGATTCGATGTCATGGCAGTTGGTGAACTTGAC
>JBDKGG010000121.1:0-13520 GCA_039798325.1 Bacteroidota bacterium | reverse complement strand
GCGTGAAGGTTGGGAGCAAAAATAAAGGCATCTTCGTAAATGGTTCTGTCTTGCACAACGTTCTTGCCTTTTTTGTTTAACTCGATCAATTGCGCCAAACGACTTTTCAAGAAAAAGACTTGAAGATTGAACGACCAACGTTGCATGTCTTTGTAAAAATCAATCAAATATGGATTGTCATCCACTTCCTCGAAATGAGGTTGGTATTTATAATGCTTGGCAAGCAAGGTGGTCAGGGTAGTTTTACCGGAACCTATATTTCCAGCGATTGCGATATGCATGACGTAATAAAATTTTGTTTAGGTTTCAAAACGTGAAAATAAGGGAATCTCACGGAATTCGCTGCAATCAAGGGTAATTGTTGAAAATTATTCTAGCGGGATGGGTTCAATGTTGCTATTCCAAACGAAAATCATGTTTTTTGAGATGCAAAATGGTGCAGTGGGAATGGGTTGACTATATTTTTTTTGTTCAGGGAAAATCTGTGATAATTGAGATTGATCGCATTGGAATATTGCGCCATTATCAAAAAGAAATTGAGCACCAGGACATGAAATTTGTTGGGTGAGCGCACCCAATAAATCAAAAACAAATAGGTTCTGATGATCCCAAAGATAGAGCGCGTTTTTGTGTTCAACCATGCCCAATGCATCCCAGTCTGTGAGCAAATTAAAATGAGGTAGGTTATCCAAACTAAATAGAAGATTCCCCCTTTGATCTAATTTGATGAGTCGTAGGTTGAGGTGGTCAAAGCACCAAAATCCACCCATTACTGAACCAGAAACTTGCGTAATCCAAGAGGAGGGTAAAATGGCTTGGAGTGAGATGTATTCACCTTGCTCACTCAGGGTGTTGTCTAAAAAGACAATCCTTTGTGTCTCTTCAAAATAAGCAAATGGCTTTTGGGGTTGCACCCAATCGAGCTTCGAGATTTTGCCATAGGAGAGGTTTCCATTTCGGTAGGAGAGTCCCTGAACGGCATCGATTTTTTTTAATTCCGTTTCGCTCCATTGGTATTTATTCCCCCAATGGTCGAATCCCATGCAAATGCCGATGGATTGGCCGGAAACCGCAATAGCCAGAAGACTAATGACTAGCGTCGCGCAAAAATTCTTGAACAGATCGTATGTATTCATCATTGGGATGTAATCTTGGAACTTTGTTTTGTCCGCCCAGTTTCCCTCTGCTTTTCATCCAATTCAAAAAGGTATGGGTAGGTACTGTTTCAATCAGTAAAGGAAGTAAATTGAGATTTCCTCTTCGCTTGGCTTCATAGTCGGAATTGATACGCTGAATATTCTCATCCAAATCAATGGTGAATTGTTGCATATCAAGGGGTGCGTGTAAAAATTCAATGATCCAATGGTGCTGGGCAATTTGACTTTTGTCGGGTGTGATGATTGGCCCAACAGTGTACTCTGTTATCTGACATTGGTGTTTTCTACATGTGATGTTTAAGGCTTGTTCTGCATTTTCAACCATCAATTCTTCACCCGCAATATTGATGTATTGCTTGGTTCTGCCGCTGATTTGGAAACGAAATGGGTAGGTGGATGTGAATCGAACGGTGTCTCCGATGAGGTATCTCCAAAGTCCTCCGTTGGTACTTATGACAACAGCATAATTTTTTCCGACCTCAACATCTGCCAATCCAATGGCTTGGGGATGCTCTGAATACCAATCCTCCGGTGGGATGAATTCATAGTAGATGCCATAATCCAACATGAGCAACATTTCATTGCTGTCCAATTCATCCTGAATTCCAAAAAATCCCTCACTGGCATTATAGGTTTCCATATAGTGAATGGGCTCTCCCATGATGTTTTCGAATTGTTGTCGGTAGGGAAGGAAGCTGATTCCTCCATGCATGTACAACTCCAAATTGGGCCAAACTTCTTTGATGGTTTTCACCTTCTTCCTTTCGCAAATGCGCTGCAATAACAGCAAGGTCCAACTGGGCACTCCCGCGATGTTGGTGACATTTTCATTCATGGTGGCCAAGGCCATGGCTTCTAACTTTTCTTCCCAGTTGTCCATTAAGGCAATTTCCTTGGAAGGCGTTCGCTTGCTTTCCACCCAAATGGGCAAATTGTCAATGATGATGGCCGACAAATCGCCAATCAATTTCCCTGAATGATCATTGGATATTTTTGAGGCGCCACCCACAACCAATGTCTTGCCATCATACAAACGAGCCTGTGGATTGAGATGATAATACAAAGAGAGTAAATCCTTTCCACCTTTGTAATGACACTCCTCCAATGATTCAGCAGTGACCGGGATATACTTGCTCTGACTGTCTGTTGTCCCACTGCTTTTTGCGAACCATTTTACCTTGGAGTCCCACACCACCTTGTCTTCTCCCTCTTTGATCAAATCAATGTAAGGTCGGAATGCCTCATAGCTGCGAATGGGCACATTTTTTCTGAAATCTTCGGCATTTTTAATTTTCTGAAAATGATGCTCAAAACCAAATCGTGTAGTTCCGGATTCTTCGATGAGATAGGATAGCAGCTCCTCTTGCACCTCAATGGGATGTTTCTTGAACAAATCAATTTGATGAACCCGTTTGGTGATGAACCAAGAAAAAACGCCATTCAAAGCCATACTATAAAGTTAGTGATTTTTGATAATTCCTTTCGGAATTAATCTGTGGAATCTTGCATTTTTGCATTATGAGCAATCGTTGTTTTTTTTATTTGGCGATGTTCTTGGTGCTATTGTCTTGTCAAACGTCTAAAACAATCACCGAGGATTCAATCACAACCGTGCAATGGGGTCAATTGAAATCGGCCTATTTGGGTTTGCCTGTTTCCATATCACTTGCTAAGGTGGAAAAGAATGTTAATGAGTCCATTCCGTGGCAGTTTAAAAATGCAGCATGGCCATCTTTTGATCAGCGCTCCTGTGGCGAGCCAGCCATCAAGTACACGGTTTCCAGGGACAGCATTCATTTGAAGCCAGAGGGCAATACGCTGTACTTTGATATGTATCTCAATTATGGCATTGAGGGCAATTATTGCCCGTTGTGCTATGATGGCCAATGCAAATCTCCGACACTGCCATTTTCTTGCGGTGTCCAAAAGGAGGCCCCCAGAAGGATGCATTGGGTGGGAAAAATCATTTGGTCCATTGGCGCAGATTTTCAGTTAAAAACCAAATCAGAAACACTAAAGTTGAAGCCCATGGATCCCTGTGAATTTACTTTTTTGAAAGTGGATTTTACCAAGATGGTTCAGCAGGAATTTGAAAAGGCCATTGCAGGAGCGCTGCAAGCAGGGGATGCACAAATGAAAAACATCAACTTGCTCAATACCTATCAGTCTTCATTGAATGAGATGAACCGAGGGGTTGACTTGAAAGACAACGGATATTTGAGTATTTCTCCTCAAAAAATAACCATGGGGCCGGTTGATTTAAAAAACAATCGCATGGTGACGTGGTTGGGCGTAAATGCAGCATTAAGTTGGTCCAATGTTCCTTCAAATCAGTCAGCTGCAAAGCCACAATTTCAATACATCAAGGATCCCAAGGTTGAACCTTGGGTGTTGGAGATGGAGTTGTCTTGGGAAGCCATCCAACGCATGGTGCAAAATCAATGGGAAGGGAAAACCCTTTCCTTGAATGACCAAGGTGATTTTCTGTTATTCAATAAAATCATTGTTGAAAAAGACAAATTGGGTTGGATTAAATTAAGTGGAGTGGTAAATCTAGAAACTCAGAAGATCAAGAGAAAGAATGTTCGTTTTGAAATTCAGACCAAGCCAGCATTGGATGCAATGGGTGAAGTGTTGGTTTTAGAAGAGCTATTGTTTGATCTGGGTTTTAAGAACAAGGTCATAGAGGCAGGAATAGGTTGGGAATTGATGCAGAGACGATGGAATGATGTGAAATACAATCAAGTTGATCTTCGAGCAGTGCTAACGAAAGTTGTATCGGAAGTCAATGCAAAGGCTGCTCAATTGACCAACGATAAAATGGGCCTGCGCGGCTCTTTCCAAAAGGCAAAAATTCTGCAAATGGGAGTAGAGGAAAATGGGCTGAAAATGACATTGGCCCTTTCGGGCCAATGGGAGTTGCAGTTGAATCCTTAAAATGCTATTTCAAAATCTCGCGGCTAATCACGAGCTTTTGGATTTCTGAAGTTCCTTCACCGATGGTGCACAACTTTGAATCACGATAAAATTTTTCGACAGGAAAATCTTTGGTATAGCCATAGCCACCAAAAATCTGAACCGCCTCAGTGGCGACTCGGACGCTAACTTCAGAGGCGTAGTATTTGGCCATGGCGCCTAATGTGGTCACTTTTTGCTTGGTGTTTTTTAGGTGACAGGATTCCAACAAAAGCATTTCTGCAGCCTCAATTTCTGTTGCCATATCAGCCAATTTAAAGGCAATGGCTTGGAAGTGTGCAATGGGTTGGCCAAATTGCTCGCGCTCCTTGGCATACTTTACCGCTGCTTCCATCGCTCCTTTGGCAATTCCCAATGCCAGGGAACCGATGGAGATTCTGCCTCCATCCAATATCTTCATGGCTTGAACAAAGCCGTCTCCGATCTTTCCACAAATTTGACTTTCATGCACACGGCAATTGTCGAAAATCAATTCAGCGGTTTCTGAGGCACGCATGCCCAATTTGTTTTCTTTTTTACCACCTGAAAATCCAGGAGTGCCTCTTTCAATGATGAAAGCCGTGATACCATGAGAGTCCAATAACTCTCCTGTTCTGACCAAAACCAAAGCAACATCACCAGAGATGCCATGGGTAATCCAGTTTTTTGTTCCGTTGATAACCCAGTACTCTCCGTCCTTCACTGCGGTGCACTTCATGCGCATCGCATCACTTCCCGTATTGGCTTCGGTTAATCCCCATGCGCCAATCCATTCTCCTGTGGCTAGTTTTGGAAGGTATTTTTGTTTTTGTTCCTCAGAACCAAATTCTAAAATGTGATTGGTACAAAGAGAATTGTGGGCGGCCATACTTAAACCAATCGATCCACAAACTTTGGCCACCTCTTCAATGGCGGTCTTGTATTCAAAATAACCCAATCCAGCGCCACCGTATTGTTCAGGGACCAACATGCCCATTAGGCCAAGCTCACCCATTTTTTCGAACAATGGTCTGGGGAAGGTTTGTGATTCGTCCCATTCCATAACGTTTGGGCGAATTTCTTTCTCTGCAAAGTCACGCACCATTTGCGCAATCATTTGCTCGTTTTCAGTTCTATTAAAATTCATTTTTTCGAAAATTTATCATTGAAATTTTCATTTCATCAAAGCTGTGCAAAGGTATGAATCGGGACTTGATACAACGTTAAATTTTCTTTGCCATTTAAAAATGCCAACTCCATTAAAAATCCCATACCCGCCAGAATCCCTCCAGACATTTCGATCAATTGAGCCGCAGCTTTTGCAGTTCCTCCAGTGGCTAAAAGATCGTCGTGGATATAGACCCTTTGGCCGGGTTGTATATCTCCAATTTGGATTTCCATGGCTGCTGATCCATATTCCAAGTCATAAGAGACTTGATGTGTAGGGCGGGGTAGTTTGCCTCGTTTCCGGATCATCACAAAGGGTTTGTTCATGGCCAAGGCAATGGCAAAGCCCAAAGGAAATCCTCTGCTTTCCAATCCGACAATGATGTCGACATTTAGGGGGGCAATCAAGGATACCGCATGCTCTATGAGTGCTCTGCTCAATTCAGGATGTGCAAAAATGGGGGTGATGTCTTTGAATACAATTCCTTCTTTGGGAAAGTTGGGAACGTCAATAACTGTTTTTCTTATTTCTTCTTGTAAATTCATGGTGCGATACTATCCACCGCAAGATAGGGGATAATTTTGCTCCACATGGAATCGGGTATGGCTTGGGCGCTTTTAATGTCCTCTATTCTGAAATAGGATCCATGCATGGATCGATGGTTCACCAATCTTTTGGCTCCCGTCCAGGAGATGTAGGGGTGTTGGGCCAGTGTTTCCAGGTCAACGGAATTGATGTTCATGTGTTTCACCTTTCCATTGCAGGTCCATTGCGGGTGCAGTTTTTCCCAAGTATCTTCTTTGAGGTATTTGATTTCTAGCAGTTGGGTCAAGGAGTGATATCCTCCCAATGCCTCCCGGTATGTGACTATTTGCTTGGCCAAAAATCCACCAATCATGGGGAGCTTTTCCAATTGGGCGCTGTCTGCTGTGTTGATTTCTATTACAACGGGTTGAGTTGTCTTGTCTAAGGTGGAATCATATAAGTAGGCTGTGATGATGCGTTGTGTTTTGTGATCGCTGGTATCCACGAGTTGCATGGATTTCCAATGGGGTTGCTGGGGCGGAAACCATCGCGGCAAAACAAAAATGCGGATGCTCAGTTGAATGAGAAATAGGGCAAACAGAAAATACAAAGCTTGCCTTTCTGATCGGCTGAAATAGAGCCAAGAAATGGGTTGAGTTTTCATGCCACAAAAAAAGCCATCTGGGTAATTGGACTTTTAAAAAGCATAAGGTATGCGCACAGATTAATCGCCATTTCTCGGATGGACGCGGTCTTCAGATAAGCCTATGCCAATAATTTATATGAAAAAAGCCCCACAAGGGGGCTTATAATGCTGCATAATGAGCGATTAGCGGGCTACGCCTACCGCTCTTTTTTCACGAATGACAGTCACACGAACTTGACCAGGGTAGGTCATTTCGGTTTCAATGCGGTTGGCCAAGCTGAGGGCCAATGCATCACTTTGATCATCCGAAACTTTGTCTGCCTCTACCATTACACGCAATTCACGTCCTGCTTGAATCGCAAAGCTCTTGCTTACACCTGGGTATTCCAAAGCCATGTTTTCAAGATCGCGCAAACGTTGGATGTAGGCTTCAACCACCTCTCTTCGGGCACCTGGTCTAGCACCTGAAATGGCATCACAAACCTGAATGATTGGAGACAACATGAATTTCATTTCCACCTCGTCATGGTGGGCTCCAATGGCGTTGCAAACGTCTGGTTTCTCACCATATTTCTCGGCCAACTTCATTCCCAAAATAGCATGCGGCAATTCACTCTCATCATCTGGTACTTTTCCAATGTCATGCAGCAAACCTGCGCGCTTAGCCGTTTTGGGGTTCAAGCCCAATTCGCTGGCCATGGTGGCACACAAGTTGGCAACTTCTCTAGAGTGTTGCAATAAGTTTTGTCCATAGGAGGAGCGGTACTTCATGCGACCTACCATGCGAGTCAATTCGCTGTGCAAACCATGAATACCCAAATCGATGCAGGTACGTTTACCTACCTCCATGATCTCATCTTCGATGTTCTTTTTAACCTTGGCTACCACCTCTTCTACACGAGCAGGGTGAATGCGGCCATCGGTTACCAATTGGTGCAATGACAATCGAGCAATCTCTCTTCTAACGGGATCAAAGCAAGATAGGACAATGGCCTCTGGGGTGTCATCCACAATAATCTCTACTCCGGTTGCTGCTTCTAAAGCACGAATATTTCTACCCTCGCGACCAATAATGCGGCCTTTCACCTCATCGTTTTCAATATTGAAAACAGAAACGCTGTTTTCCACCGCATGCTCTACTGCAGTGCGCTGGATGGTTTGTATCACAATCTTCTTGGCATCTTGACTGGCCTTCAATTTGGCTTCGTCAATGATGGCTTGAATTTGTCCAGCGGCTGCATTGCGGGCATCCTCTTTCAATTGCTCCATCAAGGTGTCCTTGGCCTGAGCCGCAGTCATTTTGCTCAAGTCTTCGAGCAAGGTGACCGCTTTTTGATTGTTCTTTTCTAACTCTGTTTGCTTCTTTTGATTCAGCTCCAATTGCTTGTTGAGCTGCTCCCGTTGCGTCTCAATTTCTTTGTCTTTTCTCTTGATTTGCTCGGATTGTTGAGAGAGCTCTTTTTCACGGTTGCGAATTTTGTCTTCCGACTGCTTCACCTTGTTGTTGCGCTCATTGACTTCCTTCTCATGTTGAGACTTCAATTCTAAAAAACGCTCCTTGGCTTGAAGAATTTTCTTCTCTTTGATGGTTTCTCCTTCTTTCATGGCCTCGGAGATTAGGCCCTCTTTTCTGCTTTTGAGGATACTGTTAAAGACAAACCAAGCACCAGCAAAGCCGATGACGATTCCTGCAACAATACCCACGAGAATCATTGGATCCATAGTGTTATAGTTTAAGTGAATAATACATTTACCTCATGCTTTCATGAGGGGATGCAGAGTAGGGGGAGAGATAAAAGATAGGATTACTCCACCAACAGCGAAGCTGCCAGTGCATTGAGTTTTTCCAATTGAGTGATTGTCGAAGTATCCGGGGCTGGGGCAGTTTGCGGCGCTTTGGTAGCCATTTGCAACAAGGTCATGGCCAACAAGTCTTGCACATCTTTCACTCCGTATTTTTCTTGAAAAGCATCAATATTGGCTTGAATTCGGGCTTCTGCTTGTCGCAAGGTCGCTTCCTCTTCCTGCTGTATGCTCAGCGGATAGTATCTTCCTGCAATCTTTACCTTAACTGAAACAGTACTCATCTCAAGCGTTGATTAATGCTATACACTCATCTATCTCTTTTACCAAATCTTGAATCCTCTGCTGGGTCTGAGCTTTGAATGGTTCCAAATCTCTTTCCTGATTCACGATTGGGCGATTGTTCACTTGCTCCAAACTTTCCCTCAAATCATCAATTTGTCCTTGTAGCTCCTTATTGATGGTATAAAGAGAGCTCAATTCACCTTTCTGCTTGGCAATGGTCTCTTCCAATTGCCTTTTTTGTTCGCCTAGGCGGCGAAGATTGGCTTCAAGCTGTACAAAAAGTGTTTCTGGATTCATTTTCACATGTTCTATCGCACACCAAATGTAATTCAATTCCTACCTCCTTTTTCATTCTCTTCATCAATTTCTCAACAAGTTTTTCTAAATTGGCCTCGATGAATAGGATTTTGAATTGGTTTTGTTTTTTGATGGTTTCGGGGCTGTGGGGATTTTTTGTGAATGTCCATGGACAAAAATTCCCTGATAATTTTTCATCCCCTTTAGAAATACCGCTTTCCTTGTCTGGCAGTTTTGGGGAATTGCGTCAAAACCACTTTCATTCAGGTTGGGATATTCAAACCCAAGAAAAGGAAGGCCTAAAAGTGATGTCCATAGCGGATGGTTATGTGTCCCGAATAAAAGTATCAGCCAAAGGTTATGGCAATGTGGTATACATTACCCATCCTCAATATCATTTGGTTTCCGTTTATGGTCACTTGTCCCAATTTAAAAATTCGCTGGCAGATGAGGTTTATCGTCTCCAATATGAAAAACAATCTTTTGAGTTGGATGTGACTTTTGAACCCAATCAATTTCATATTGTTCGCGGGGAGGAAATCGGCAAATCAGGGAATTCCGGTTCAAGTGGTGGACCTCATTTGCATTTTGAAATCAGGAATCAATTCACGGAGAAAACCATCGACCCTTCTCTTTATGGATTTAAGGTGGCGGATATTTCCAGACCGCTCATCGAATTCATGAGCTTTATACCCAAAGGTTCATTTGACAATGTGCAGCGTTTGGACTTTCATTTTGCAGGTGAATCTTTCGGTCGTGAAGATACCTTGTATGAGGTTCCTGATACTTTTGGCGTTGCCCTGCAAGTCAAAGATTTTGTATTGGATGTCAAACATCCCACAGGCATTAAACAAATCATTACTTTATTGGATGGCAACATCATCTCTGAGTTATTGTTGGACTCCTTGGATTTTAATCAGACGAAAGATGTCAATGCACATGTCTTCTATCCTGAATGGTCGGCGCAAAAGGCCAACGTGCACCGATGTTATCGATTGCCCAACGCGCCGCAATATCCATTTATTTATTTGGAAAAAGACGGATGGGTGCACATCAAGGATACCATGGTCCATGCCATCACATGTCTGGCTACTGATTTCAGTGGAAATGCCACTTGTGTTTTTGCTTTTATAAAAAAGAAAAAGGATGAGCGGGTTCCATCATCTGTTGCTGATGCCATCTCTTGGAAAAATGGGGGTCAGCTAAAATCGGAGGATTGGACCTTGTCCATTCCGTCCAATGCATTGTATGAAGATACCCCTTTGAACCTACAGTATAGAATGAAGAGGAAGGTTCAGGATGGTCAGTTCAAGGTGGACAGTTTGTTGTTTTCTATAACACCGCCAACTGCGTTTGCACATAAAATTTACTTGAGCAATGAATCAAAGGATTGGAAGGACATGCCAGATAGCTTGAAAGCCAAAATGGGATTGGTTAAGGTGGATGAAGAAGGTTCTTGGATCGGTTGGAATAAAGAGAAAGATGGCATGGAGCTCAGTAAGTCCGGTCAATATCTTTTGGTTGAAGATGTGAAAGCGCCCAAGGTGGTGGATGTTGATCGTACCAAAGGCAGCATACTCGTCTCAGATGATTGGAGTGGTGTAAAACGATATCGCGCAAAAACAGCAGAGGATGCTTGGGTGTTGTTGCGCTTCGATCAGAAGAATAATTTGTTGTATTGGGATACAAAGAAAACCAAAGAACTTAAAGCAGAAAATTTGAAAATTGAATTAGAGGATTATGTTGGGAATCAATCAGCGGTGATTATTCCTATCCAATAAAATCTTCTTTGGTCATTCCGAGCCAGGCCAAAGCCGATCCATGGTACATCCATTCAATGGTTTCTTGGTCCAGTCCCATATCCAGGATGAACTTGCCAATTTCTAAATCACCCAATGGAAAGGGATAGTCAGTGCCCAGTGCTACTTTTTCTTTCCCTTGTTTTTTCAAGATGTATTGAAGCAACTCTGGATCGTGGGTAGCGCTGTCCACCCAAAATTTACCAATATAATTACGGGGATTGTTGGGGTTGTCAACGGCTACCAAATCAGGTCGGCAATTGAATCCATGTTCTAATCTTCCGATGGTAGGAATAAAGGAACCGCCTGCATGGGCAAAGAGCCATCTCACTTTTGGGAACATGTCCATCACACCCGCAAAAATCAAAGAGGCCATGGCACGGGCTGTTTCAGCGGGCATACCCACCAGCCAAGGCAACCAATATTTTTTCATGTTGGCTTCACCCATCATTTCCCAAGGATGCACCATCACACACATGTTCAGCTCTTCTATCTTTTGCCACAATGGAAAAAAGATGGGCTCGCTCAAGTTCAGGTTATTGATATTGGAACCAATTTGAATTCCGCGGTATCCTAATTTCTTGCAACGCTCCAATTCCTCGATAGCCAAGTCAACATCTTGCATGGGAAGCGTGGCCAACCCAATGTAATGTTGGGGATTTTCCTGAAAAATTTCTGCGATGTGATCATTTAAAAACTGACTGACTTTTAATCCATCTTCTGGTTTGGCCCAATAGGAAAACAAAACGGGAATGGTGCACACAACCTGAACCTGTGTGTCGAATTGCGCATACTCTTTAATCCGCAATTGAGGGTCCCAACAATTGGATTCAATTTCTCGAAAAAATTTATCCCCTTGCATCATGCGCGCATATCCTTGACGGTGATGATCAAGGTGAATAAACCCAGCATAGCCAAACTCTTTTGACCAATTGGGAATTTGTGCCGGCATGATGTGCGTGTGGGTGTCAATTTTTAACATGCGGGCTAATTTAAGTTTTCTTTTTTGACTTTCGTCAAATCGATTTGATTCACCCCATTGATTCGCCAATTTTTAATGCGCTTGTTGACAAAGTGAACCACTTGGTCATAGTATAAAGGGACAACAGGGTAATCCTGCAAGACCATTTTTTCCATTTGAATAAAATCACCTTGTCTTTGATCTGGATCGTTGATTGCGGTGGTTGTTGCGTACATTTTTTCAAATGAGGAATTGTAGTAATGGGTGTAGTTGGCTCCATCCGGTGACCAAAGCGATCGGGTGAAAATTTGAAGGAAGTTCTCCGCATCAGGATAATCGGCCAACCAATTTTTTCGGAACATGGAAACTTTACCGTTGGCAACAGCCTCTTTGAATGTTGCGGATTGCAAGACCTGAATCTGAATGTTCACGCCGCACTTTTTCCAATGGTTTTGCATCATTTCAAAAATGTCGGTGTATTCTGGTGTGATGGTCAATTCAACATCGGGAAGTGGATTCCCCCAGCGTTGATGCAATACCTGAAGCAAGGAGTCGATGATGGATGGGTTATTGATCTCGGTGTTTTGAAATTGGGTTTTGTTCAAAAGAGTGGGCGGGACAAATCCGTGATTGGCCGGGAGGATAAGGTTGTTGCGCAATTGGCAAATCTCACTTCTTGGCGTTGTGCAATAAATCAATCTCCTAAAATCTTTGTCCTGCGTAATTTCTTTTCGGTTGTCGTCTAACAAAAAACCGATATAGTCGGTTTTGATGAAAGGCATTTTGAACATCCTCCATGGTGCCTGTTCGTTGATCAATCTCCCATCAGCGCTGAGTAGTTCATCAATGAAATTGGCATCCAAACCACTCATAAAGTCATACTTGCCACTTTTTAATCCTTGAAATTCAGCGTACACATCTTTGACAAAATCAATTTTCACCGCATCCAGGTAAGGCAGTTGCTGGCCCTCTTCATCCTTCATCCAGTAATCTGCATTTTTGTGCAATACCATCGCAACATCGGGTTCCCAAAACTTAAATAAGAAAGGACCAGTGCCGATGGGTTGCGTTCGAAAAGTTTGGGCTGAAGATGCCACAGCCTCTGGCAGGACAATGTTGGCAAACACAGTCGAAAGCAATTGTAAAAAGGATCCTTGGGGTTTTTGAAGATGGATTTCAAGCGTGCTGTCATTAATCGCAACAAATGGTTTTTCTTTTATGCAAGCATCAAATATCCATTTGCCTGGAGAAGCCACACGGGGATTCACAATGCGATTAAAACTGTAAACCACATCCTGGGCGGTGAGTTTTCTTCTGGTTCCATTGAAGACATGGAACCATACATCATTGCGCAAATGGAATCGATATTTTTTTAGATCGTCAGAAATTTCCCATTGTTTGGCAATGAGTGGTTCAGGTTGAAGATTGCTGTCGAGGCCTATCAAACCATCAAACAATTGATTGATGATCCACATGCTTTCTAAATCCGTTGAGAATGCAGGGTCCAGGGACTTCACATTGGCGCTTTCATTGTAATAAAAAACGGTCTTGTCACTGTTTGTATCTGTGGTGATACAGCCCTGGAAGAGGGCGTTGGCAATGAGAATGATTAGTGTACCCCACAAGAATTTCATCTGGTAAAAATAGCCAAGCCCCAACAATCGGATTAGATTTGTCAGAAATTAATGAACATGAAAATGAAGTTTTTTTGCGGATTGTCCTTGTTGATGTTGGTTGGGGTTGGATGTGCTGTTTCAAAGAACGTTTCAAAGCATGAAGCCGGAAAAGAGAAAGCATCAACCACGGCATATGTGATGTCTTACAATGTTGAAAATCTTTTTGATACCATCAATGACCCCGAGAATGATGATGATTTCACACCCAATGGAAAGCTCAATTGGAATACAAAACGATATCAGGAAAAACTGAATCACATCGCTCAAGT
>JBDKGG010000120.1:0-14710 GCA_039798325.1 Bacteroidota bacterium | reverse complement strand
GCTAAACTGGTGTGATCACCATCCCCAATGTCCTCAATCAGCGCATCGGCGATGGCTTTTCGGATTTTTTCATTGAAATCTGCTACCATAAGATGGCAAAATTACAATGAAACTCAGTCTTCTGCGCACCACTGAATGGGATATATCTTATCCCGTGTTTTTACCCACCGCGGTTGAGCTGAAAATTCCAGCGGGATGTGGCTCTTGGCAAGTCCCCAGAATAGGGTTTGACCCAAAGCATTGTAAATCCATATTTCTTCGTTGAAGTGTTGCTGAGCATAAACGCTTCCAGAACAAAACGTCCAAGTCATGGAATCTTCAGATGATTGCGGTATGGATGTTTCAAGGCAAATGGTGTACAGTGGAAAGGTCCACGCACAAATGTCTTGGTATTCTAGGACAAAATAGGTTGAATCATTGCATGGATATAGATTTTGCCATTCCGTTGATCCATCTTCCCAATAGATATCAAATGGCAGTGAATCGTTATTAGTAACTTCCCATTGAACAAATTCACTTCCTGGTTCGGACAATGTATCAACAGAGGGATTCGGTGGGGTGATCCATTCCAGCATCATGGCGTGCTCTACAACGCAGCCATTGGGATGCAAGTAGTTCAGGGAAACACTGTCTTCCGTTGTATTGATTTCCCATGAAGTCAGCGTCCATTCATTGAACAACCATTGTTCTGAGAAACTCTCATAATTCAAATGTTCTAATGTGCAGAAAAACGCACTATCTCCCGAGAAAGATGGTAGTTCTATTTGAAGTGGGATATTTACCGTGTCTGAGATTTGACAACCTGCAGCTGATGTCAGTGTGATGGCATATGATCCTGCGGCCAAATTTCCGTTGATGGCGGAATCTCCAATGGCCCAAATTACATTCGATGAATTGGTGCTGTAATACGGTGATATGCTCCCATTTTCGAGAGAAACACATGCTGCCGGTTGAACATGGACGCTGTCTAAGATTAAAATTTCTTGTGCCTCTAGCAGAAGTGTATCGCTCAAGATACATTGCCCGAATTCAATCTCCACGGTGTATTGGCCTGCATTGAGCGAGTCCAGATAATTGTCCCAAATGCCATTTGGAGTATACCAGTTAATTTGCCCATCTTCACTGTCAACACAAGTAGGCATGATTGTGCTCAAGAGGGGAGTATACGGCGCATCAATTTCGATGGTGACGGGAACTTTTATAGTATGAAATATACCATGCAAAAAACCCCAGTTTCCAGAACTTGGGACCCAGTAGATATTGCTGCCCAAATTCTGAGCGATTGAGTCAATTGGGTAGATGTTAAAGTCACTATTAAAGTAAATGAAGAATCCGCTATCAGCAGCACAAGAATCTACCATGGAAACCGTGTAAATTTCAAGATCTTTGGCCTCTATGAATGTGTATGAAGTATCACTAGGTAAGTTGTAGTAACGGTCAATTATTCCGCTCGGCCAGCGGACAATCAAGCTGTCCATTATGGTATCTGTGTCCATACCTAGAATAAGATGTTG
Source organism: Bacteroidota bacterium (assembly GCA_039798325.1). Taxonomy (GTDB): domain Bacteria; phylum Bacteroidota; class Bacteroidia; order Flavobacteriales_D; family Sanyastnellaceae; genus CAMCTV01. The sequence continues at coordinate 13,196 of JBDKGG010000120.1, read as the reverse complement.
CGAATTTTGATTCAAGTAGTTTTCACCCATTTGTATGGTGTTTTGTGAGAATAAACCTCCGTGATAGTATTGTATTATACTGCCTACTCCCTGATTGTTAGAGTATATTCCATTTAAAGTTATTTTTATGTGGTGGTTGGTATTAATAATGTTGTTTTCTAGTAATCTGAGTTTGTTGTACTCTTTGGGTTGAAAGGCTATATCATACAAACCGTCATTGTTGAAGTCACCTTTAGCACTGGTATAGCCATCAATTCGGGCATTGGTAGTGATGGGAGTTTCACTGAAAATTCCTTCACTACTTTTAAGAAGATGATTACCCACATTGATAGAATTGAGTGAGGGAACTTCATTGGTTACCCAAAGGTCCTCCCAACCATCGTTGTCATAGTCTATCCATAATCCTGACCAACACCACTGGTTTATAGTACAATTTCTGTCTGGAGCTTCATTACTGAAGATGCCATTTCCGTCATTGATCATTAAATTGTTTCCAATTGATCGATTTGTAATGTAAACGTCCCAGTCCCCATCATGATCAAAATCTGACCACGAATTACTCATCGCATCAGATGGAACGTCAAGTCCGTTATTCGTTGCATTGTCGACATATAAACCTGAATCTTGAGACAAGTAACAGTTATTTCCTTCAGAAAAATCATTAATAACATAAAGGTCTGGAATAATGTCTTCATTGATTGGAATGAATGAACTTTGAAAAGAATGTCGCTGATAACTTGGTAAGAAAAGGCCCTCTGCAAGGTTGAAAACGAAGTTGCCTTGATTGATAAAGGTGAGGTTGTCAGCGTTTATGTTGTAGTTGCTTATGTGAATATCAAGCAGGCCATCGAAGTTGATATCACTGCACGCGGCTCCCCAAAGATTATATTCTGAATTGAATGTCCAGTCAATACTGGTATAAAGTTCTTCAAAATTTGTATTATCGATGTTTCGGAATATTTTAACGCCTTGATCTTTCGAGGTTGTGAGCAAATCGCAAAGCCCATTGTTGTCCAAGTCAACCCAAATAACTGATTTGGTTTCTTGACCGGATGGAATCTGCGCGATTGAATAGAATATACCTTCAACATTTTTGTAAATGATTGTTTCGTAAAATGGTCTGCTTACAGTCAGATCATCCCATCCATCCTTATCAAAGTCATAAAAACTAATCCCGTTGCCAAATTGTGTGATTCCATAAGTGAAATTAATATTTTGGTTTTCAGCTACTTCAACAAACATGATGTCTTGTGCTGAACAGAGAATGGTCATGATTGAAAAGAATGTCATCTGAAAAAAACGCATAAATGCCCTTTTTTGATGAAAATTCTTGACGCAAGAATCCATCATTATCATAGGTTTAACAAGTTAAGGTAATGATTAGACGTTGTATTTAATTTGGGTTGCTTGGTGTTCATCATGAAATCCATTTTTTTCTTTTTTTGTTGATAAGTCTGAATATTGCTATATTTGCACCCCTTAATGAGAATTTAAGATGCGTGTTAAACATCCCTTCGTCATTCCTTTCGTAGGATTAAAGCCGGGAGAACACCATTTTGAGTTCATCCTTGAGGAAACGTTCTTTAAAGAGTTTGACCATTCAGAAGTGGACAATGGTCGTTTTGTTGTGGATGTCTTGTTGGATAAAAAGTCCAATATGATGGAAATGACGCTAACCTTAAATGGTGAAATGACTTGGCCTTGTGATCGTTGTGGAGACCCTGTTTCCATTGCAGTCCATGGCAATGACCACTGGATCATCAAATATGGCGACCACACGGAAGACCAAGATGATGATATTTGGATGTATGGTCCGCAAGAGCACCAAATCGATATCCGCCAACGATTGTTTGAGCTGGTTCATCTCTCCCTTCCTGCGCGCAGAGCGCACCAAGAAGGAGAATGTAATCCCAGCATCATGAAGAAAATGGAGGATTATCGCACAGAGGAGGATTCGGATACACAATGGATCGCTTTAAAGAATTTACAAATGGAAACCCCTTTGGATCAGTTGGAGGATGACGACAACTGGGAAGAAGATGACGAATAAAAACGGAAAAAGATGGCACATCCCAAACACCGAATTTCGCAGACGCGCCAAGCAAAGCGCCGCACGCATTACAAGTTGGAAGCTCCTAACGTAGCAACCTGCCCAACTACTGGTCAACCTCACTTATTCCACCATGCCCATTGGCATGAAGGAAAACTTTACTACAAAGGTAAAGTGGTGATGGAGAAAGAAAACGCCTAAGCGTTTTTAATGGACCAACAATATTAAGCCCTGTTTTTCAGGGCTTTTGTGTTTGACTTGTTCGATATTTGAATTTAAATCAATTGATATGAAACTGAATCATCTTTTTGGATGGCTGATGTTGATGGTTGTATTCCATTCCTGTTCAGTACAAAAGTGTGTTTATAGCAACGGGTGGAACATTGATTTCCATTCATCATACCGTTCTAATCGATCTACCTTGACCTTACGTTCCTCGGTGGAAACGGAGAAAAAGGAGGTCACTCTTCTCGCAGCATCCATTCCAATCAATGCAGCTGAAAATGTTACTTTGTCAGAAGAAACCCTTTCACAGAACCATGTCGCATTGGCCGAGTCAAATAGTATTCCATCCAAAGCCGCCCAATCTCCAACTCATTTTGATGGGATAGGCCAAGTGGCAGAATCAAAAAAATCAAAGCTTCATGGGAATGCGCTTGTCAAGACTGCTCCTCATGTGGCCAGTGTAGTTGACCATCATGATTCACCATTGGCTCCAGATTGGTTGATTGTATTGTTGTGTATCGTCATCCCTCCCATTGCTGTGCTACTGATGACCAATGGAAATGTGGAGAAAACATTGATTTCCTTATTGCTTTGGATTTTGGGTGTCCTACCCGGAATTATCTATGCATTCTTGGTTTATCTGCATTTTTTGTGATGATAGCCCGAGGGTGATTTGATCTAAAATCGCATGTGAATAAAATTAAACATTAAGCCCTGTCCTCAGGGCTTTTGTGTTTACCTTCGCTCATCTTTGTTAACGCTAAATGAACGGAATGAAAATTACGGCAGCCATTACAGGTATTCAGGGTTATGTCCCACCAGATTTATTGACCAACGCGGATTTAGAGAAAATGGTCGATACCAACGATGAATGGATCAAATCCAGAACGGGTATTTCTGAGCGCCACATCCTCAAAGGGGAAGGCCTAGGCACCAGTGACATGGGAGCTGAAGCCGTAAGAGGTCTTTTGGCCAAAAAGCATTTACAACCGAGTGATATTGATTTACTCATTTGTGCCACCGTTACTCCAGATCATCAATTCCCGGCAACAGCCAACATCATTTGTGATAAAATTGGCGCCAAGGATTGTTGGGCCTTTGATATCAATGCAGCGTGTTCTGGATTTTTATATGCCTTGTCAACAGCCTCTCAATTTATTGAGACTGGAAAATACAAGCGCATTGTAGTAGTGGGTGCAGACAAAATGTCTTCTATCATCGATTATACCGACCGCACCACTTGCGTGTTGTTTGGCGATGGCTGTGGCGCGGTCATGTTAGAGCCTTCTATTGACGAAACAGGCATCAAGGATTTTATCTTGAAGTCAGACGGCAATGGTCGTCATTTCCTTCACCAAAAAGCCGGTGGGTCTGTGAAACCCGCCTCCCACGCTTCGGTGGATGCCAAAGAGCATTTTGTGTTTCAAGATGGTCAACCTGTATTCAAAGCCGCTGTTGTAAGCATGGCAGATGTAAGTGCAGAGATCATGGAGAAAAATGGATTAACGTCGGATGATGTGGCCTACTTGGTTCCGCATCAGGCCAACTTGCGTATCATTGACGCTACCGCGCGCCGCATGGGTGTGGGGCCAGATAAAGTGATGGTGAACATTGAGCGTTATGGAAATACCACCTCAGGCACTATTCCATTGTGCTTGTGGGAGTGGGAAAAGAAATTAAAGAAAGGAGACAACCTCATCTTAGCCGCCTTTGGAGGTGGTTTTACTTGGGGTGCCGTTTGGGTAAAATGGTCCTATGATTCCTAATATTAAAGTATATTTGAACCGATAAAATCAAATGAAAATGAATATCAAAGAAATTCAAGACTTAATCAAGTTCGTATCCAAGAGTGGAGTGAGTGAGGTAGAGATCGAACAAAAAGATTTTAAAATCACCATCAAAACACCTGTAATGGGTGCTCCAATGACGGTGAGCGCCATGGCACCTGTTGCCATGCCCATGCCTGCAATGGCTCCTGCAGCTGCACCCGTTGCTGCTCCAGCCCCTGCTCCTGCAGCGGCTCCTGCCAACGATTCCAAATTGGTTGAGATTAAGAGCCCAATGATTGGTACATTCTACCGCTCAGCAGGTCCAGATAAACCTCCATTTATTGAGGTGGGTCAAACCATCAAGCCAGGTGATAAAGTTTGCATCATCGAGGCCATGAAATTGTTCAATGAAATCGAATCTGAAATTTCAGGTACGATTGTGAAAGTATTGGTCAATGATTCTACTCCAATCGAGTACGATCAACCTTTGTTCTTGGTAGAACCCGCTTAATCTTTTCAAGCATGTTCAAAAAAATCTTAATCGCTAACCGTGGCGAAATTGCTTTGCGTGTAATTCGTACTTGCAAAGAAATGGGTATCGCAACGGTAGCTGTTTATTCAACGGCAGACCGTGATAGCCTTCACGTTCGTTTTGCGGATGAGGCCGTTTGTATCGGTCCTCCCGCATCCAAAGATTCTTATTTAAAAATCTCCAGCATCATTGCTGCAGCGGAAATCACCAACGCCGATGCCATTCATCCGGGTTATGGTTTTTTGTCTGAAAATGCAACTTTTTCTAAGGTGTGCAAGGAGAACGGAATCAAGTTCATTGGTGCTTCTCCAGAGATGATCGACGCCATGGGCGACAAGTCTTCTGCCAAGCAAACCATGAAGAACGCTGGTGTTCCTTGTATTCCTGGTTCTGACGGAATTTTAGAATCCTTGGAAGACGCGCACAAAATTGCCAAGGAAATCAAATATCCTGTGATGCTCAAAGCAACTGCGGGTGGTGGTGGAAAAGGAATGCGTGTGGTGCAGAAAGCAGAGGATCTAGATGATGCATGGGAAGCGGTTCGCCGTGAGGCTGGTGCTGCCTTTGGCAATGACGGCATCTACATGGAGAAATTTGTGGAAGAGCCCCGTCACATCGAGATTCAAATTGCAGGTGATCAATATGGCAAAGCCTGTCACTTGTCTGAGCGAGATTGTTCCATTCAACGCCGTCACCAAAAATTGGTGGAGGAAACACCATCTCCTTTCATGACCGATGAGTTGCGTGAGAAGATGGGTCAAGCCGCCATCAAAGCGGCAGAGGCAGTACAATATGAGGGTGTTGGAACCGTAGAGTTTTTGGTGGACAAAAACCGCGACTTCTATTTCATGGAAATGAATACCCGTATTCAAGTTGAGCATACCATCACCGAAGAGGTCATCAATTATGATTTGGTCAAAGAGCAAATCAAGTTGGCGGCTGGTGAGCCCATCTCAGGTCGCAATTACTACCCAAAAATGCACAGTATTCAGTGCCGCATCAATGCAGAAGATCCTTTCAAGAACTTTTCGCCTTGCCCCGGTAAAATCACTGCTTACCATAGTCCTGGAGGACATGGTGTGCGTTTGGATACCCATGCGTATGCTGGATATGTGATTCCCCCAAATTATGATAGTATGATTTCCAAATTGATTACCGTGGCACAAACCCGTGAGGAGGCCATCACCAAGATGCAACGCGCCTTGGATGAATACATCATTGAAGGAATCAAAACTACTATCCCATTCCATCAAAAGTTGATGAAGGATCCCCAATTTAGAGCGGGCAACTTCACCACCAAGTTCATGGAATCGTTCGAAATGTAATTGCAATATAATACAATATGGCCAAAATACTTTTGGTAGATGACGAAGCCAGCATCAGAATGGCTTTGAAAGAAATCTTAGAGTACGAAAGCCACACCGTAATAGAGTCTCCTGATGCAGTAGCTGGATTAAAAGCGCTGAGTCAGGAGACTTTTGATTTGGTTATCACCGATATCAAAATGCCCAAAGTGGACGGTTTGGAATTTCTACAACAGATTAAAGAACACGGCCATGAAATGCCCGTTGTGATGATTACCGGACACGGTACCATTGATACCGCTGTGGACAGCATCAAGAAGGGGGCCTTTGATTTTATACAAAAGCCTTTGGACTTGAACCGTGTTTTGGTCACTGTTCGCAATGCCACCCAAAATGGGCAGATGGAGCGAGAGACCAAGGTGTTGAAGAAGAAGGTTGCGCGCATTACGGGAACCCATATTGTGGGTGAAAGTCCAGCCATACAAGAAATACTGGGGATGATTGATACCGTGGCCCCAACGGATGCGCGTGTGATGATCTTAGGACCGAATGGTGCGGGAAAGGAATTGGTGGCGAGACAGTTGCACGAAAAAAGCAGCAGGCAGTCGGGGCCATTTGTAGAAGTCAATTGCGCCGCGATACCGGGCGAGTTGATCGAGAGTGAATTGTTTGGCCATGAAAAGGGAGCGTTTACCAGCGCCATCAAGACCAAGCCTGGAAAATTTGAATTGGCGGAGGGAGGAACCATCTTTTTGGATGAGATCGGCGACATGGCCTTGACGGCCCAAGCCAAAGTGTTGCGGGCTCTTCAGGAGCAGCGCATACAGAGAGTAGGTGGGGAAAAAGATATCAAGGTTAATGTGCGAGTGGTAGCAGCCACCAATAAGGATTTGAAAAAGGAAATCGCCGAGGGAAGATTCAGGGAAGATTTGTACCATCGTTTGAGTGTGATTGTATTAAAAGTCCCCGCGTTGAATGAGCGCGCAGAGGACATTCCGTTGTTGACTGAATATTTTTTGGATAAAGTTTGCGAAGATTACGGAAGGCCTGTTAAGAAGATGGATGCGGCCGCTGTAAAGTTGTTACAAAAGCAACCGTGGACAGGAAACATTCGAGAGCTGCGCAACGTCATCGAGCGTTTGGTCATCCTTGGCGGAGACAAGATCTCTGAGGCTGATGTGAAGCGGTTTGTGGTTGGAGGTTGAAGGTGATGAAGGGATGAGGTGATGAAGTGACAAGTGAAAATTCATTGCCATTTTCCTTCTGAAATTTTTCCAGCACTGGAGTAGGGGCGTATTGCAATGCGCCCGATATTTCCCCTCCTGCGGAGTCAATGTAGTTTCTTCAAAACATCTTCTGTCAAGTCATCCATCTTTGAAAACGCAAACCATCTTTTGCCCAGATCCTTTAGTGATGCACCAAGGTGGTAGAGAGATTGATTGTCCAGAATCAAAAATCGATCATGTACGTTTTTTATTATTCGTATTTCAATGGAGGGATATTGGCTATTGTGCTTATCCAAATCCAATTTCAATTGTGGGTTGATTTTTTCAGTGTAAATGATGCAATTCACGTTTGCATTTCTTTTGGACAATTGCAGCAAGGTGGTTTCGTCAATGTAGTTGTCAATTAATACAATGGACTTTTTAGCAGAAGTGATGAGGTTGCTACTGAAAACGTATGCGTCGAAGATTTGATCGTTGAAGAAGATGCCTTGCCTCGATTGCTGTATGGGATTCAATTGATTGAGGATAAGTTGAATTCTTTCCTGATGTTCGTCTAGTCTTCGTGAGATGATTTTAAGAGACTCGTCATTAGGATTTGTTATTACTGGGGTAAAAGAATTTGATCGAAAAGCAATAAACGCATTGATGATTTGAATATTTACTTGAATTGCTATATTTGATTTAATGACTGATGACAGCATGGCAACTCCATGCTCAGTAAAAACATAGGAGTTGTATTTAGAATGCAGTCCTCTTTTGGAATGACTTTTATTATCATTGTTTAAGGTCGCAATTTGCGACCTTAAAGTGGAAGACTCCTCATCATTCAGTTGAAACATGAAATGTGATGGGAATCTATCGATATTTCGTTTTACTTGTTCTATCAGTCTTTTGGTTTCTGTACCATACCAATGAGCCAAATCTTTGTCTAGCATTACTTGCATTCCTCGAATTTGGAGAATTCGATATGTTTGATGTACGGCAGTGATTTTTTCCACAGCACAAATTTCAGCAGTTTACCGGAAAGTTGCAACCTATAAATTATGCGCATAAAAAGGAGATGAAGGGATAAGTAAATATTCATTCCCATTTTCCTTCTGAAATTTTCCCAGCGCTAGCGCTCGTCTGAACGGGGTGGTTTAATGGGATGAAGTGATGAAGGGACGGGGATACAAGGATATTCATTTTCATTCTGTTTCTCCTTCTCGCTCTAATTGCTTCTAGCTACGGGTAAGGATCGTATTGCAATACGCCCGATATTTCCCCTCCTGCGGAGTCAATGTAGTTTCTTCAAAACATCTTCTGTCAAGTCATCCATCTTTGAAAACGCAAACCATCTTTTGCCCAGATCCTTTAATGATGCACCAAGGTGGTAGAGAGATTGATTGTCCAGAATCAAAAATCGATCATGTACGTTTTTTATTATTCGTATTTCAATGGAGGGATAATGGCTATTGTGCTTATCCAAATCCAATTTCAATTGTGGGTTGATTTTTTCAGTGTAAATGATGCAATTCACGTTTGCATTTCTTTTGGACAATTGCAGTAAGGTGGTTTCGTTAATGTAGTTGTCAATTAATACAATGGACTTTTTAGCAGAAGTGATGAGGTTGCTACTGAAAACGCATGCGTCGAAGATTTGATCGTTGAAGAAGATGCCTTGTTCTTTAAGGTGAAATGGGTTATTTAGTCGTTCCCAAATCATTGCAAGCTCATGAGAGAGCTGCTTTTGATGTACTTCAAGAGTATCAAGTTTGGAAGCTACATTCAAAGACATTAATCCAGTTTTTCTAGCAAAAATGAAGACTTCAATAATTTGCAAGCTAAGGTTGACAGCTTGAGGTGTATTGAGCAGAGTGGCAATCATGGCAATATCATGCTCAGTGAATACCCATGGAGGTTTGACTTTCCCTCCTCTTGCATTGTTTGAAGTCGCAATTTGCGACTTCAATATTTGTCAATCTCCTAGGGATAATTGAAAACAAAAAGATTCAGGAAATCGTTGAGGATTTCTTTTTACTTGCTCATTGATGCGTTTTACGGATAATCCAAAAAGTTGGGCTACCATGCTATCAAGCATGGCCGGTTGGCCATGAATGTTTAAAATACTATTTTCAATGGATCTGACCAATAAATTTTCCATTTGGCAAATCTCAGTTGCTTACCTGAAATAGGCAACCTATAAATTATGGGCATTATAGGGATGAGGAGATGAAGTGATGAGGAGACGAGGAGACGAGGGGATGAGGAGATGAAGTGATGAGGAGACGAGGGGATGAAGGGATAAGTATACATTCATTGCCATTTTCCTTTTTATTTTCCTTCTGAAATTTTTCCAGCGCTGGAGTACGGGCGTATTGCAATATGACCTTCACCTTAAGCATTATCGTGAGAGCACTAATACAAGATTGAGTGGAGTGATATGCGCTTTTAAACAAAAAGCTTGATCAAATGGGAGATGCTACTGATAAAGAAGGGCTATTTTGTTTTTGATTTCAATCGCTCAACTTCTGCTTCTAACATAGCGATGTATTTGTCTTTGAATTGATCATTATAATAATGTTGTTCTTTCACGTCAACTCCATTCACTGTCTGATTGCCGTGAACGTTGAAGATATTTGACACATCGAAATTCATCATTTGTGAAACACTCACGTTGAGAACCTCTGCGATTTTGTACAATTTGCTTATGGTGATGTCTACCTCGCCTCGCTCGAGTTTGCCGTAACCAGAGAGGCTCATTTCTAAATCAGCAGCCATTTTATCTCTGGTTAAATTCTTTAATTCTCTGAATTTTTTGATGTTTTCTGCTATTTGTCGATGCTGTTCCATATTGGGCGTTTATTCCGTAAAAATACACAATTATCCTTGAAAATGCTAATAAAACACTATAGATAACTTATAAGTTCAAGTTGATTTTTAAATTTGCAAGTTCTGGCTTTTGTTTTTCAAGATTGATTATAATCGGAACTGACCAATAATTTTTGACTTGATGAGCTAATTAGCTGGACAATTAATATAATATATAGATTTATGAGGAACACCTTGATTGGTCAAGAAAATATTTTGAGTTTCTGTAAAAAAATGTTTTTTACAGCTGTTCTCATTCAATTGATGAACATATCTTCTTTTGCGCAAAATAAGGATGTTGATGTAAACATTGTTTTTGAAAAAACAATTAAACACGTTGAATGTCGGTATTGTCAGGCAAATGCGAGTCAAACATTTTTGACTAAGGTTTATTTTGAAGATGATAAGTACAAAGGGACTTATGATTTTTTTTTAAGAAAACTGGAAGCGGCTAACTTAGCAGGCAACTTTCTTAAGTCATCGGAGTTACCAAAGGTATGTGACATGTCTCGTACAGGTAATCATGGGGTTGAATCATACAACGAGAAGATAGTCGAAACACAAAGTTTTTCTTTTTCTCGTTTGGTGGAGGCATTGGAAGAAAAGAAAAAAGAGGAGGAGCAGCAAAGGAAAGAAGCAGAGCAGCAAGAATTAAAGAAAAGGGAACAAGAGCGAGTATTAAAACTGAATAAAGCCATCTTTGTGTTGTATGATTCGATCGAGTATTGTTACAAGAAAATAGCGGAATCTGGCGACAAAATTTTGTTTGATAAAATGAAAGATTACAATAAAAGAATTTGGCCATTGTTTATGGATCGAGATAATGCAAGTACCTATTTTCTTTTGAAACCCTATCAAGTTAATATTCCCTATGATAAATATGGTTATGGAGGAAGAGATTTGTCCTTTTCGTATGCAGAAATTTATTATGATTTATGTTGGGCACAACTTTGGATTTACGATTTTGCAGGATTAATAGATTACATTGAAAGGGTGCAGAGAGATGAAGTTTTTAAAGTTGTCAACAACAAGGTTACTTCGGAAATTAAAGCCTGGGCCTATTTGGGATTGGGAAATATTGATGCTGCCTACAATGAGTTTTTTAATTACATTGAAGGTAGTGAATATATGCAAAATGCCCTAAAACGTATTTATCAGGTTTTAAGCGGACAGTCTAATATGTTTTGGGGTCATTCAAGAATGAATAGTGAAGAAAAGTTTTCTTGTAAGAATAGGGTTTTATTGTTGAAGCGATTGATGAGAATTAAAACGAGTAATGGAGGTTTTTTGTATTGTATAGGTGAGAGTGGATATTCCGATTTTGAAGGTGAGTTGAGTGCTTTAGACGTTGGTGAGGTTTTGAATATACCAGAAAAACAGGTGAAGAAATTGGTGAAGCATGGGTATTTAAAGTTTAACCAAACTACTAAGATGGTTTACGCAAGTTCAGTATTGAAATATTTATTCGATTCATTCAGTGCAGAAAAAAAATGAAGATTCAATAGATCAGAATGTCATTTTATTTTTTGCTATAAAAAAGCCCTAATTAGTGTCTAACTTTTGGGGCTTGTCTAATCCGCAGCCTTTTTCAATATCAAAAAATCACATCTTTATCTCAAACCCATCAACGCATGTCTCAACGCGGACAAGGCATCGGTGACGTTTTCCATGCTGGCGGTACCGACACTCAATCTGTACCAGGTTGATTCTGCATCCGCACCAAAGGCACTGAATGGAACAACAGCCAATTGCGCCTCCTCCAATAAAAAGGCGGTGATGTCTGCTGTACTTTGTATGTCCTTTCCTCTCGAAGTGATTTTGTTTTTTAAGTCAAATTGTACAGTCAAGTAAATGGCTCCTTCAGGAGTAACCGAATCCACCGAGAACCCTTCTGCCTTCATCTGCTGGATGCCTTGGTGAAATCCATTCAATCGCGCTGAAACTTCGGTATTCATGTGCTGAATAAATGCGGGATACGCCTCTGCATCATTGATGAATCGCGCAGCAGCAAACTGCTCCGGTCTGGGTGCCCATGCTCCCACGTGTCCCAAGATGCTCTTCATCTTGTCAATGACTTCCATCGGTCCAAAGGCCCATCCTACACGAACGCCAGTGGCGGCCAATGATTTGGATATACCATCCACAAATATGGTGAAGGGACGCATCTCTGGTCGCAAGCTCACGGGATCATAATGCTTCACGCCTTCAAATGTGAGCATGCTGTAAATCTGATCGTACATGACGTACAAGGGCTTTTCATCTGCTCCGCGGCTGGCATTCTCAGCCAATACGGCATCGCAAATGGCCGACAAATCTTCCTGGCTGAATACGGTCCCTGTTGGATTCAATGGTGAACACAAAGCCAACAATGACGCGCCTTTCAAATGGGGCAACAATTCATCCACAGTCGGCATGAACTTGTTCTCGGGTCGCGTTTCTACAAAAACTTGTTCGGCAAAAGTGAGGTGCGTGTAGTGGTTGTTGTTCCATGATGGAACGGGAAAAACCACTTTGTCTTTTGGGTCAACAACAGTTCTGAAGATGGCGTAGATGATGGGACGTGCACCGCCTGCAATCAGAATTTCCTCCGCATCATAATCCAATCCTTGGTATTGCTTGATGGTATTCACCACCGCCTTGCGCAATTCAGGCAATCCATTGGCAGGTGGGTAGTTGGTCATCTCCGCCTCATAAGCCTCGATGATGGCTCTCTTTAATTCCGCTGGAATTGGAAATACCTTGGGGTCAAAATCACCGATGGTGAAATTGTAAATCTTATTCCCTTTGGCAATCAATTCGCGAATCTCTCCGCCCAATTTGATGATTTCCGAACCAATCAGGTTCTCCGCCATTTCTGCTACTTTGTATTTTGTAGCAACGTTGATTTCACTCACAAAAGTTGTATTATAAGGTTCCTACCATTTTCTTGGGATCTACCCATTCGTTGTATTCTTCCTCCGTCACATATCCCAATCGCAATGCTTCATGTTTCAAAGTAGTAACGTTCTTGTGCGCGGTCTTGGCTATTTCCGCTGCTTTGTAATACCCAATCTTGGTATTCAATGCAGTGACCAACATCAATGATCCATTCACCAACTCTTCGATGCGGGTGTAGTTGGGTTCAATGCCCACGGCACAATGCTCATCAAAAGAAACGCAAGCATCTCCAATCAACTCTGCACTTTGCAAGAAGTTGGCGGCCATCACGGGTTTGAACACGTTCAACTCATAATGTCCTTG
>JBDKGG010000119.1:0-30433 GCA_039798325.1 Bacteroidota bacterium | reverse complement strand
CACCACCAAATGCACCACCGATCTCCGCTCCGCTGGTTCCGATATTGACGTTGGCAATTCCACAATCCGATCCCTCGCAACTCAAGAAACGCTCAGCCTCTCTCATGTTCAATGTCATGATCGATGAGCTCAATCCTTGAACCACACCGTTCTGCATCGCCATGGCCTCATCCAATGTCTTGTAAGACATCACATACAAAATGGGCGCAAAGGTCTCGTGCTGAACAATGGCCATATCGTTGCTCGCCTCAATGATACAAGGCTTCACGTAACATCCAGAAGTATATTGCTCTCCAGTCAATACTCCTCCTTCTACCAACACCTTTCCACCTTGTGCCTTGGCTTGCTCAATGGCGTTCAAATAATTGTTTACCGCATCTGTATCGATAAGCGGACCCACGTGATTATTGGCATCCAATGGATCACCAATGCGCAATTGTCCGTATGCCTTCACCAAACTTTCTTTGGTCGCCTCATACAAACTCTCGTGAATGATCAAACGACGTGTAGTCGTGCAACGTTGTCCCGCTGTTCCTACTGCACCAAATACCATGGCTGGAATGCACATCTTCAAATCTGCGCTGTCCGTTACAATGATGGCATTGTTTCCCCCCAATTCCAACAAGCTCTTTCCGAAACGCTCAGCTACTTTAGCACCAACGATTCTTCCCATACGGGTTGATCCTGTGGCAGAAATCAATGGAACGCGTGTATCATTGACCAACCACTCTCCTTCCTGAACTTTTCCAGTGATGATGCAAGAAATTCCTTCAGGCAAGTTGTTTTCTTTGGCAACTTCATTCCAAATATTTTGGCAAGCCACCGCACACAATGGTGCTTTCTCTGAAGCCTTCCAAACACAAGTATCTCCACAAATCCAAGCCAATGCAGAATTCCAACTCCAAACAGCAACAGGGAAGTTGAATGCAGAAATAATTCCGACAACACCCAGTGGATGCCATTGCTCATACATTCTGTGTCCTGGACGCTCACTGTGCATGGTCAATCCATACAACTGACGACTCAATCCCACTGCAAAATCACAGATGTCGATCATCTCTTGAACCTCTCCCCATCCCTCTTGCAAGGATTTTCCCATTTCGTAACTCACCAATCTGCCCAACGCATCCTTCTTTGCACGTAGTTTTTCTCCGAATTGACGAACGATCTCTCCTCGCTTGGGTGCTGGTATCAAACGCCACTCTTGATAAGCTTTTTGAGCCGTTAAAATCACTTGCTCATACTCTTCTTTTGTAGTGGATTTCACATCTGCAATGTGCTTTCCATCCACTGGTGAATAAGATGAAATCACTTCACCTGATCCCATAAACTTCAATCCCGTTGAAGTTCCATCATTCACTGCTGATAAACCTAAGGTCTTTAAAATGTCTTGCATGTTATTGTATTAAATTTTTATTTGCTTGAATTATTTCTGTTTAAAATCATTGGTCACATCTACCTTCAATTTCTCAGGTCGATTTGCCACTTCCCAGGCAGTATGGAAAACCAACTTGCCTATCTCCGCCATTTTATCGTACATGATTTTCTCAGGATCATCTCCTGGCTTGTGGTAATCCTCATGCACTCCACTGAAGTAAAAAATCACAGGTATGTTGTGCTTCGCGAAATTGTAATGGTCTGAACGGTAATAAAATTGATTAGGATCGTTGGGATCATTGTAGGTATAGTCCAACTGCAACTGCGTGTATTTCTTGTTGGCCTCCTCTGAAATCTGATGCAACTCAGTGCTCAATTTATCGGAACCAATTAAATAGACATAACGTCCATCTTGATGGTCCGCATCTTTTCTTCCCACCATGTCCACATTCAAATCACAAACCGTATTGGCCAATGGATAAACAGGATGATCAGAATACCACTCACTGCCCAACAATCCTTTCTCCTCTCCACTCACATGCAAAAACAAAATGCTGCGCTTGCTGCCATGTCCTTCTTTTTTGGCCTGAACAAAGGCACGCGCCATTTCCATTACACTCACCGTTCCAGATCCATCATCATCTGCGCCATTGTGAATTTCACCATTGATAATTCCCACGTGATCGTAATGCGCACTGATAACCACAATCTCCGATTTCAATTCAGGATCTTCTCCTTCCAAAAAGGCCAATACATTATCAGAAACCAAGTCCTCTCTTTTCACGTGGAAGTTGACTTTGATCGTCGCTTGATGCGCTTTGGCTGAAACTTTTTTTCGTTTCATAGCTTTCTTCATCAATGTGGCATGGTTGGGTAATCCCATCTTCGCCAATACATCTTCAGCCATTTTGATTGAACAATGCAAATAAAGAATCCTCAAATCCTCTTCATCTTCCGCACCTCTTTTGTCCAATGTCATTCTGGGTGTCTGTAAATAGTACTTGACACGGCTCATGTATTGGTCAAAATTTTGATCAATCTGAATGAACATCTTGGCCCCTTTTTCAATCGCTGTTTTTCTTTTTGCTTCGCGATCCAAAGTCCATTGGGAAAATTCCTTTTTACCAGTAATCAAACTTTTACCTTTTTTCACTGGCTCTCCTGATAAACAGATGATGGTTTTTCCTTTTACATCCAACCCTTTGTAATCATCCCATCCCTCTTCAGATATTCCATAACCCACAAAAACCAATTCATTTACCTCAACTGTTTGGGTTCTATCCGCGCTGAAAAAATAAAAATCTTCAATAAATGAATACGTTTTATTGGCTGCGTCATAGGTCTTATTGACTACATCAGATGTATTCAACACAACACTGGATTCTAAGAAACTCAATCGCTTCAGTGGAAAAATTTGTCGTTGGGTTTTGATGCCAATACCTGCATAATATTCATCCAAATACTGCGCAGCCTTGCGTTGTCCCTCCATGCCTGTTTCACGTCCCTCATAGGCATCGGAAGCAATGACATACAAGTGTTTTTTCAACTCGTCTTGCGATATTACCTGGCCGTATTGCTGTGACCAATCTTTCTGCGCTCCTGCACAGAAGGCCAGTAAAACGAATAAAAAAGAAAATATTGATTTCATTACATGCAAATTTTATTAACCCTATTCTGATGTCTACCCCCTTCAAATTCTGTATCCATAAAAGCTGTGACAATTTCTTTTGCTTCTTCTAAAGAAATGAAACGAGCGGGAATGCATAACACATTGGCGTCATTGTGTTGTCTGGCTAAAGTAGAAATCTCTTTGGTCCAACATAATGCGGCTCTGATTCCTGCATGTTTATTGGCTGTGATACAAACCCCATTGGCTGAACCGCACAATAAGATTCCTGGTGTATTTTCGCTTTCCACTTGAAGAGCTACCGCATGCGCATAATCAGGATAATCCACGCTTTGATCAGAGAAACATCCTTTGTCTTCACAAGTATGTCCTTGCGCATTCAACCATGCCTTCAATTCTTCTTTCATGGAAAAACCGGCATGATCACTTCCGATAATAATTTTCATTTCACAAAAATACAATTTCTTTTATCTACATTTTGGTTTTGGACATTGTTAATTGCTGTTGAAAACCATGCACAAGTATTGTTGACTTTCTTTTTTAACCTTCCACTTAAACCAGCTTCCATTCCTTTCCAAAATTTCTTTTGGTATTTTCTACACACCGATATCAAATTACCATCCCCAATATCAACAGATACACATCCCTCCTTTTTTTGCACAAGTCTTTATTTTGGAACATTATGGATAACCTTACACTTTTTCTCAAAATCAGTGTTTTACAATAAAATAACATGTTCATAACCCAGATAATATTGTGAATTACAAGAAAAACAAATGTTTTGGACGAATTTTACCAACGCTACTAACAGCTTAATAAAGACACCATCTCTTTTATTTAAAAAAATATTTTGATTTTATAATGAATAACAGTGGGGGAAAAATAAAATTCATTTTCTTTTCAATGTTTCTTTTTCTCTGTGCTCAAATCGCATGGAGTCAAAAAGAATACAAGAAATTTTATCATCCCAATGGTGTTGTGTCCAGCGAAGGTTTTTGGATGAATAACCAACCTGAAGGATTTTGGAAGACCTACAATGAGGCTGGAACCTTGATAACGTGCGGAAATCGGAAAGCTGGTCTCTTGGATTCCACGTGGAAGTTTTTTGATACCAAGGGCAGAATTCAAAAGGATATCGGTTACCGTGAGGGTAAGAAGAATGGTTGGGAGATCGAGTATGATACGCTAGGGGTGAGGATTTGGGCAATGCAATATTTGGATAATGTAAAAGAAGGCAGAAGAGAAGAATACTATCCCAGTGGTAAGTTACATTGGGTTATTCCTTTTCAAGGGAATAAAGAGAATGGCAAGGCCAAGGAATTTTCAGAAGATGGAACGTTGATTGGTATTACCAAGTATACTTTGGGTTTTATCAATAGTGTGGACCGATTCAATCGATACAACAAGAACGGGCAAAAAGAAGGTTTATGGAAAGACTTTTTTCCAGAGTCAGACTTTGTTTTGAAAGATGGTATCTGGTCCAATGGAAAGAAAAATGGACTGTTTCAATTTTATGACAAGAAGGGAATTGTGATCAGAACAGAGTTGTATGAGAACGATGTTTTGGTAACGGATAATGGTGGAGTGGGCAATTTAACCTTTAAAGTTGATACCCTTCCAGACGGATTGTTATCTAGGGGAGGTTATTCAGGATCCAAGAAACAAGGCATTTTTCATGTGGAACGTCCTTCAGGAGAGCGAATCACCAATCAAGTTTTTCAGCTGGGGGTAAAGGTGGCTGAAGGAATACTGGATGCAGATGGCATGCGGCAGGGTGTATGGAAAGAGTTTTTTCTTTCCGGTGAGTTGAAAGCACAAGGTGAATACAAGGACAATGAGCGCATTGGTCCATGGGTATATTTTGATAAGGACGGTTTTTCAGAGTTGACAGGAAACTATTGGAAGGGAAAGCCAGATGGTGAGTGGTTGTGGTATTACGAGAAAGATAAGTTGCGGAGAAGGGAGCATTTTTCACGTGGAAAACTGGATGGTGAGTACGTCGAATGGGATACTTCCGGCGTTGTAATTCTTGAGGGTATGTACACCGATGATGTGAAAAATGGTCAATGGAAATTCCAAATGAATGATCATTTGGAAATAGGAGAGTATGTCGATGGTGAGAAAAACGGTGTCTGGAAATGGTTCTATTACAATACAGATCAACCTGCGTTCGAAGGAGAGTTCAATTTAGGTGTGCCGGTAGGCAAACATAAGATGTGGTTCATCAATGGAATGTTCATGGAAAAAGGTCAATACGAGGGTGGTTTGCGAGCTGGAGATTGGTATTATTTTTCTGATACTGGTCTTTTGAAAATGACCATTACCTTCAAGGATGGTGAAATATATAAAATCAATGGTGTGAGAATTCTACCAAGGAGTGATGATAGTATGGAAGAAAATAGTACTAATGATCCTTTGAAGTAATTACGAACCCATCTATAAATTGATAAATTTTAAATTGAGTGGAATCTGTGAAATGTTTTTCATAGTGCAAAGGGAATATAATTTTGTGTTGTTTTCCGAGAAAACAGATAATGTGATTTTCACGTGAAATTTGTTCTGATAATAGTTCTACTTCCCTATCAATTTCTTCTTTGCTTTTGTCTATTTGGTAGTTGCCTTTCCACGTGGAATTTGTTGGTAAAGGAACCATAATAGAATAATCTAAGTATATAGGCAATAATTTATTTTCGTTGGTATGAATTTGTTGAGGACTCAGTTGGTGTTGATACATGTATTCTTTAATAAAGTCCAATGTTTGGTTTTGATTTTTGCAAAAATCTTGATTAAGGGAACCACTTCCTGATATATATAGTTTTCTGGTATTGTCTATTAATTTTGAACCATTAAAAAAGGCTATCATGATAATGAATGATATTGTTGTACAACGTATTACGGTTCTACTGTTTTCTCTTTTGATCAGGGTAAATAGATAAATAATTAATGCAATTAAAGGATACAACAATGTTCTTGTATTCATTTCATTGACTCCTGCAGTGGATAGTAGGATCAAAAGAGAAGTGATGTAGAATAAAGAAAATCCCAGTAGAATAAGTCCAATGCTGTTCACCTTATTCTTAAATTCTTGAAATAGTTTGATGGAAATAATAATGAGTATTACAGCCATAAGGACTATCTGATAGTGGCTAGGAATCCGAGCGTTGATCTTCATGTAAATATTTTCATTGAAGAGAAATTCAATAAGTGTTTTAAAAAGATCTTGAAGATTGATGAAGACGTTATCGATGAATGAGTTCTTTGCCATCGCTGTTAAAATAACATCTTCTTTGGATTTTAATCTGCTCCAAATAACGTAAGGAGTTAGTATGATTAAACTACTTAACAAGGCTTTAAAATATTTATTACTAGCGTTGTCATAAACAAGAATTCCAAGTATCATCATGACAAATAGAATGAGACCATTGTATTTGGTGAAAATGGAGCAGAGTATAATGAAGGATAACAAGGTGATATTACCAACGGACCAATTCTGATCTAAAATCGTTTTATTGAATTGAATAATAAAAAGGAGCGTCCAAAATAACATGGGTAGTTCTCCCATGATAGTAAGACTGCTTGTAATGAAATATTTATTTAAAGGAATTAAGCAGCAGGCTAGTATGAAAAAAGCGTATGTCGTTGTATGAATGGATTTTATCATCTGAGACAATAGTGCTAGAGTCAATACAAAGAAAATTACGTTCACGATGTATGCGGATTGTAATAAACTCAGTTTTGTGATGATATGAACTAAACCGATGAAGATGGAATATAAAGGCATCCACTTATCGGTTAAAGGCAATTGCCCATTACTGAACAAGTAGGCCATCTTAAGGTATTGAAAGCTATCATTGGTGTAGATTAGTTCCCAGCGACTACACACAATGAAAATAAAGAGAGGTATTAAGATGAAAGGTAGCTCTCTTCCTTTCAATCTTTTTGAATAATTAAACATACGAACAACTTCATTTTCTGGGTAAGGTACAATTGTATCACAAATTTAATGGGTTAACCAATCGATTTTCGATTGAGCTTCATTACTAATAACATCTCGTTGTTTATGATATTTAGGAATTACCGCTCTTTAAAGTCCTCAAAAAACGACTTTTGCTTGTATGGTGGTATCTATTTATTTCCAAGACGTAAAGAGGCCTTATTTCGTCTCTAATCAACGCATTTCTTCCTGGTTGGATGCTGTGGCTCGCCAATATGGGCGTTCTGTAGAGGAATTGAACATTGTTTTCATGTCTGATGACGAATTGCTCAAAATCAACCAGCAATTCCTTCAACACGATTACTATACCGATATCATAACCTTCGATAACGGCACAACGGATCAACTGATCATGGGTGAGTTATACATTAGTCTGGATCGGGTGAGAGACAATGCTAAAACCATGGGTGAAAAATATCAGTTGGAATTGCTCCGTGTAGTAGCACATGGTGTTCTTCATCTTATTGGTTATCAGGATAAAAAAAGTGAACAAATTGTTGAAATGAGGGCTTGCGAAAGTGATGCAATTTCATTATATTTGTCCATGAATTCACCATTGAAATAATGTAAATATTGAGAATATATTAAGAGGATGATAAAAACAATGAATGAATGTTTCACGTGGAACAAATGAAAGAAAATACTTTTGAAGTCATCGTGATTGGTGCTGGACATGCCGGAAATGAGGCTGCTTCTGCATCTGGTAATTTGGGTGTAAAAACACTTTTAATTACCATGGATATGAATAAGATAGGACAAATGAGTTGTAACCCTGCAATGGGTGGAATTGCCAAAGGTCAAATTGTGAGAGAGATTGATGCCTTGGGTGGATTGAGTGGAATTGTCTCAGATAAAAGTGCTATCCAGTTTCGGATGCTCAATGTTTCCAAAGGACCAGCGATGTGGAGTCCCAGGTGTCAGAGTGATCGTATGATGTTCGCTGAAG
This sequence comes from Bacteroidota bacterium, assembly GCA_039798325.1. GTDB lineage: Bacteria > Bacteroidota > Bacteroidia > Flavobacteriales_D > Sanyastnellaceae > CAMCTV01. The sequence continues at coordinate 22,489 of JBDKGG010000119.1, read as the reverse complement.
AATGGCGCCTTCAATTAGAGTCTATTCCAAACGTCTTTTTTTGGCAAGATTCAGTGAAAGAAATTTTGTTCGAAAATGGAAAAGTTGCTGGTGTAAAAACTTCAATCGGTGTTGTGTTTTACGCCAAAAAGGTAATTGTGACCAGTGGAACTTTTTTGAATGGTGTGATTCATATCGGAGAACAACAATTGGCCGGTGGAAGGATGGGTGAAAAAAGATCTGAAGGAATCACGGAACAATTGGTTTCACTGGGCTTTCAATCGGGCCGAATGAAAACAGGAACCCCTCCAAGAGTAGATGGAAGAAGTTTGAATTACGATAAAATGGTGGAGCAGGAAGGAGATAAAAATCCTTCAAAATTTTCTTACCGATCCATCACGGAACCTTTGAAAAAACAACGTTCTTGTTGGATCACCAATACCAATCAAACAGTGCATGATATTTTAGCGGAAGGTTTTGAAAAATCACCCATGTTCACTGGTAGAATCATTGGGTCGGGTCCGCGGTATTGTCCATCAATTGAAGATAAAATCACACGATTCGCAGACAAGGATCACCACCAATTGTTTGTAGAGCCTGAAGGTTGGCGGACGGTTGAAATATATGTCAACGGATTTTCGACAAGCCTTCCTGAAGAGGTTCAGGTGAAAGCACTGCGACAAATTGAGGGTTTTGAAAATGCCCGAATTTTTCGTCCAGGCTATGCCATTGAATACGATTATTTTCCACCCAACCAATTGCTGCATACGCTCGAATCCAAAGATGTTCCTGGGCTTTATTTCGCGGGACAAATCAATGGAACAACAGGATATGAAGAGGCAGCATGTCAAGGGTTGATGGCGGGCATCAACGCGGCATTGTCGGTGAAGGAAAAAGATCCGTTGATCTTGAATCGCAATGAAGCTTACATCGGGGTTTTGATTGATGACTTGATCACCAAAAGCACCGACGAGCCCTATCGAATGTTCACTAGTCGTGCTGAGTACAGAACCCTGTTGCGACAAGACAACGCCGACGAGCGCTTGACTCCGATGAGCCATGCCATTGGTTTGGCGGATGACGATCGTATGCGAGAATTGGAGTTGAAGCGCAATGAGACGCAAGAGATCATGGATTTGTTGAAGGATACATCTGTGAAACCCGATGAAGTCAATCCCTACTTAACCGAAATGGGGTCGAGTGAGATACCCAACAAAACATCGGTTTTAAGCCTTTTATCTCGCCCACAAACGACTTTAAATGGTTTAGCCACTACTTGTAAGGAAATCAATAAGAAAATCGTTTTAAAAGGCTATAAACAAGAATCTCTGGAGCAAGCTGAGATATTGGTCAAATATTCGGGGTATATCGAAAAGGAAAAGTTATTGGCGGACAAGTTGACCCGATTGGACTACGTGAAGATACCCGTTGATTTTGATTACCACCAGATGCAGAGTTTGAGCACAGAGGCCAGGCAGAAGTTGAGCGCAGTTCGTCCAGAAACCATCGGCCAAGCGAGTCGGATTTCTGGTGTCAATCCATCAGATATTGCGGTGTTGTTGGTGAGGTTTGGTCGGTGAGAAGGAGTTAAAGGAATGAAGTGATGAGGAGATGAAGGGATAAGTTTTGAAGTGTTAATGCCTGAATAAGCTTGACCGTTTTTTATCTTATTTTCTTTCTAGCAATTCCGACAGCTCCGGAGGTGGTATTTCCACTCCTGCCACTTAGTGGATAGGAGGGGTGTCCGGACGAGCGCAAGCGCTGTCAGCGAAGTTCCGATAGCTGTCGGGAGGGTGGTTTTCTGCTCTTTTTTGTATTATAACGCTACTTTTAATTGATCAAAAAGTAGCCAAATTCTTCAGGGAAGTCTCTTCATCACATCTTCTATTATTCCATCCATCCTAGAAAACGCAAACCATCGTTTGCCTAGATCTTTCAGTGATGCGCCGAGGTGATATAGGGATTCGTTGTCAAGAATAAGAAAACGATCATGTGCGTTTTTTAGGATTTTGATTTCAATGGGTGGATATTGGGCATTGTGTTTATCCAAATCCAGTTTGAGTTGAAGAGTGATTTTTTCGGTGTAAATGCAGCACGTCACCTTTGGATTTCTTTTGGACAATTGAAGCAATGTGGTCTCGTCAATGTAATTGTCTATCAAGACAATGGATTTTTTAGCCGATGCGATGATTTCACTGCTGAAAACATAAGCGTCAAATATTTGATCGTTGAAGAAGACACCTGTTTTAGGATAATGTCTGATAAATTCGGAATCGAAAAATCTGATTTTTTTGTCATGTTCTAAGACCATTGACTCTAAGTTTGAAACTCGAGATACAAGGACTTTTTGACTTTCTATTTCACTTTTCAAATGCACGAACACGCGTATGATATTAATATTGACTTGGATGGCGGAATCACTATTTAGAACAGAACTGAGCATCGCCACTCCCAATTCAGTAAAGGCAAATGGAAGATGTGGACTATGCTTTAATTTTCTTAACCGGTCACAATTTGTGACCAGTTGATCCCTTTCTAGCTTATCAATTCTAAACATAAAATCTATTGGGAACCGACTCAAATTTCTTTTTACGGCTTGATTGAGTGCTTTCGTAGTTACCCCGTAGAGTTGAGCGAGGTCAGTATCTAGAATGACCAGATTGCCTTGTATTTTCAAAATTCTAGAATTGATTTCTGTTAATTTTTGAATTTCCATATTGCAAAACAACGGGACTTGTTTGAAATAGGCAACCTATAAATTATGCGCATTAAAAGGTGATGAAGGGATGAGGTGATGAAGTGACAAGTAAAAATTCATTCACTTTCTCATTTTAATTCAGAATTTCACAAGCTTCGAAGGCTACATTTCCCCTCCTGCCCGCAGGGATAGGAGGGGTGTCCGGACGAGCGCAAGCGCTGTCTGGACGGGGTGGTTTTGTGCTATAGAAATTGTAAACCTATTTTAGGACGAGACATTCCATTGAATGAAAAAGCACTTGTTGAAGAGCCATCTCTATCAGCAGCTGGCACAGCCCCGTTCAATGTCCCATCATTCCCACTCTCATCATTGGCGTTGCCGTTGAACGGCCACCAGCCCACAAGGCCATTTGTGGGGAGATAAGATGGTAGGGTTTGAGAAGTTGAAGTGAACGATATGAGAAACGAAAGAATTAAAAACAAACTCGATAGTATAATACTCTTCATAATTCCAAGATTAATCAATTAACAGGCTATTCTTTTAGACATCGGATGCTAAAACCGTGTTGTTTGAATTCGCTTCTTCTTTCAAAAATATTAGAACTGAAATATTGGGCTCTAAACCAAGCCTTGTTTGTAGAATCCTGATCTTGTGACCACCAGTATCCATCTTCACCTTCAACCGAAAATAGCCCATAATAGTTACGAGACCCTGCGGGTAGACTTGTGAAACCAGACCCATTGTTTCCGATAGATCCATTGATCCAACTACCACTTTGATTCGTTTTTATCATTGCTCCGGCAATTGAACTTTGATCGCAGGTAATGCAAAGGGTGTCTGCAATGGGATCAAGCGAAGTTACAAGTTTATTCCAATCGTTTTCATCAGGAACTTTCCATCCAAGAGGGCATACACCGCGCATATCCGAAACGACAAACCAATTATAAAGCTTTCCATACAATTGCTCCATTTGAATATCGTTTCCATAAATAGCATATGAGCCCTGTTCAGTAATATTCCATTGTATATTATCCAAGCCGGTCGAAATTAAATCTCCATTTCTATATTTTGAGACGTTCAGATTTTTTTGCATCCATTCTTGTCCATTTACAATTATGCTTGGGTAAAAATTTCCATCAATATCTGTAACACCTTAGCCCATTGTATATGATTCATTAGTTAAAGGATAATTCGCCGCACTAATCCCCGGAACAATAATAAATCCCGTCCCGGTGTACAAAGTATCACCTGTTGTACTAACAGACAACTCTGCATTTTGCCCCGCCGGTCCTTGTGGCCCCTGCTCTCCTTGAATTCCCTGCGGCCCTTGCGCACCGTCAGCACCATTTGCGCCTGCAGGTCCTTGCGGTCCGGCTGGACCCTGTGGTCCATTGGCGGCGTAAAAGGCAAAAGGAACGCTCATCAATTGTTGTGTACCAAGATCTACAAAGCCATTGCCCAAGTCCACCTCTACTTGCAAGAATTTGGTCGTGTTGGCCCAGGTGATGTTGGCAAAGGTGTTTTGCACCGCAGTGCCTTGTCCCAAGACGGTTGACATCAGCCCTTGTAAATTGGTTGTAAGGGCATGGGTTTCTTGGTATTCCACGGCTCCATCTGCGGTGTTTTGGTGCAAGGTGAAACGGGTGGTCACAGCAGTATTGGCAGCGACTTGTCCGTTGGCATTGCGTACAACGGCTTGATAAGGAATCCCGGGAGGGACGGCATTGGTACTGGTGTTGCCACCGCCACCATTGACGGGTGTTCCGGTGTACAAGGCGGTGATTTCCTCTTGGGTGAGGGCGCGGTTGTAGATGGCGATGTCGTCGATTTTGCCATGAAAAAAATTCTGAATATTACCATTAGGACTTTCGTGAGAACCGCCTATAAATAACCCTTCTTGAGAAAATGCAATTGGACTTGTTTTCGAACCCACTAGATTTCCATCAATATAAAATCTTTGAATTGATGTTCCAATGTCATAAGTAGCAATCAAGTGATACCAAGTATTAATTTGAATGGAATTTACTGGAGTATTAATATCTAACCAAGATGTTTGGGGGGTCCACATTCGAAATCCCGCTACTGAATTGTTATCAATAGGTAACCACAGTTTATATGCTGGCCCAGAAAACCAATTAGTCGGAGTATATCCAATAATACATTGCTCTTCAATACCCCCTAAGCTACCACTTTGAATAATATTGGTATTTATCCAGATGCTCAAAGTAAATGAATTCAATTCAAACAAATTGGAAGAGGTATAATTCAAATAAGAAGAAGTTCCATTAAAGAATCCTGACTTTCCAGCTATGCCTGATCTATCAGATGAATAGGAAAGATTATTCGAATTGAGAATAACATTATTCCCACTCTCATCATTGGCGTTTCCGTTGAAGGGGTACCATGCTACCAATCCATCTGCAGGGAGATAGGCGGGGAGGGTTTGGGAAAAAAGGAATGAAGAAATGAGGAGTTGAAGGGATAGGGCTATGTACTTTTTCATTTTTTGAATTTGTATCAAAAATAATCAAATAGTTATACCGCAGAACAGGGGATTTAAATACAGGATATGATCGATGATATTTTGACAGGCGTTGTAGGGGCGTATTGCAATACGCCCTTTTCATCGGAATTGTTTTATCAAAATTGCACATTCAAATATGTAAAATGGAACATTTTCTTGAATAGTCGGGGTATATGTTGGTGCCCAAATACCCAATTCATGGGTAGTCCAGGATGACATTGTTTTTTCATCTGGCGATGAAATTCCGCTGTGGATGTTTGGGTTTTTGTATTGATGAGAAAGCTTAAGCCTCCACTTCACGACCAATGACATCAAAAGACAACTTCACGATGCGTCCGCCATCTTCAAATGAACAAGTGTCTGCCAATTGTCGCATCAAGAATACGCCACGTCCATGGGGCTTTTCAAGGTTTTCTGGTGCTGTAGGATCGGGGAGATTATCGTAATCAAACCCGGGTCCCTCATCCTCAATTTGAAAATACATGTGGCGACCATCCTCACTGAACTTTACCGATACTTGCTTGTCCACATCCAACCGGTTTCCGTGCACAATGGCGTTGTTCACCGCCTCTGTCAATGAGATTAAAATCTCACCAAAAAAATCTTCTTTGACATTGTGATTGGTACAAACATCATCAATCATCTGCTCTACCAAATGGATATTTTCAATTTCGGAAGCAAAAGTGAGTGTTTGTTCTGAGGCCATGATTTTATTTGTTGGTCAAATATGAAACGAAAAAAGTTTATTCGGGTTGCAATTCATCACTTTTTTCAAAAAATTATCCAATTACGGTTGGGGGCTTAATAAATATTGGTTGGCCTTGTCCCGGTAATAGGGCTTGAGCTGCGGAGGCAAGGTTTGCAACAACTCCGCCTCGCGCGTTTTCTTCTTCATGTATTCCTCTAATCCCGGAGGGGGCGTGTTGTTCAATAATTTTCCTTCTTTGCTTTCTCTTTCTTCTTGTTCTCCTTGCGTTCTTTCCGCATTCTCCGCTCGTAGCAATCGCGTCAAGATGTCTCGCTGTCTGCGCAAGGTCTCTTCCGTGATGTTGTTGTTGACGATGTCCTTTTGGATTTGCTCCATCTCCTTGGCAATCTGCTTCATTTCGTTGCCCTTTCCGCTTCCGTCTTGGTTGAGCTCTCCAGCTTTGTCCTCCATCATCTTGCGTAAGGCCGCTTGTTTGGCTGCAGCTCCAGCCAATTCTTTGCTGAGTTGGGGATTGTTGCCGGATTGACTTTTTCCTTGGTTCTGTCCTTGTTTTTTGAGGTCTTCCAATTGTTTGGAAAGGGCCTCTTGCATCTTTTTGATTTGTCCCGCAGATGGTTTGGGTTTGCCCTTGCCTTTGCCACTGGAACCAGGCTTGCTGCATTTTCCCTTGCCCGATTTTTGTTGCTGTTGCTGCTGTTGTTGTTGCTGCTGTTGTTGTTGCTGCATTTGTTGCAACGATTCATTGAGCATCAAGGCCAAGTTGTTGAGTCCCGTCATCACAAACTGTTGCTCAGCGCGGGTTGCAGGGATTTGTCTTTCGGGAATCCATTTCAAGGCAGCGTCCATGTGGTCTTGTACATCATCCACTTCTTTGTTGATGAAAGCCGACAATTGTGTCACACGCTTGCTGAGCGCAAAGAGCGAATCTTTGACCATTTCCATGTCATCATTGATCTTGCGTTGACGCTGTCCGTAGCGGTCATAATTGGGATCGTTGACATTGAGCTTGGAGAAATCCCCCATGAGTTTTTCTTGGTCAAAACTTAAGTGGACCAAGTTTTCCAACAATTGTCTCAGCGCAGCGGCATCCTCTTCTTGTTGCTCTTCCTCTTCTTTTTCAGCAGACTGTTCCATTTGCTCTGCCATCTCTTTCATCTTCTGTGCAGCATTCTTCTGGCTTTTTCCTGCGTTGGATTTTTTTCCTTTGTTCAATTCCTCGGAGCTTTTTTGTTGCTCTTCAGAAACGTTCTTTTGCATCTCTTCCGTATTGGGCAAGTCTTTGGGCTCTTCCAATTGTTGGTTGAGTTCTTCTAGTTTTTTCAAATCGTCTTTGACATCTTTGAATTGCTCGTTCAATTCATTTTGCTCTTTCTTCAACTGTTCCAAATCCTTTTTTCCTTCTTCGGCTTCTTTGGACAATTGTTCTTGTTTTTCGGACAATTCTTTGAGCTCTTGGATGGTTTTTTCCATCTTCTGCTCTACTTCTAATTCTTTGAATTGTTCCAATGCGCGATCCAATTCTTTTCCCAAATCTTCTTCGTTTTCACGAAGTTTTTCCATCTCTTTTTGCAACTCATTCTTATCCAGCTGATCCATCATTTTCTTCAGCTCTTCCATCATTTTTTTGGTCTCTGGATCGATGAGCTGTTCCATGAGCTGTTCCAGCTTTTCTTGTTTTTCCAAGAGCTCTTCATTGAGCTCCATTTGTTTTTCCTGGTTTTCTTGGTGCTCTTTGTTTTCTTCTTTGAGCTCCTCCAATTTCTTTTGAAGATTTTCTTGGCGCTTCAACAGCTCTTCCAACTTCTTTTTGTCTTGCCAGTCGGCTTCTTTTTTCTCCAAGAGTTTTTTCTCCAAGTCTTTCAGCGCCTGCTGAATTTTCTCTGCCTCTTTTTGGGCTTGACTGAGGTCCTGAATCATTTCAGAACGTTCTTCATCCGTCTTTTCTTCCAACGCTTCTAAAGAAGGCATGACCAGTTTCTGCACTTGGGTTTTGGCTGACTTGGCGCCATGCACGCCATCGTTGTCCCAAACTTCAAAATAATATTGAATGGTGTCTCCAGGATTGAGTGAGTATGGGCTGAGGTCAAGTGGGTGGTAGTAAATGTCAGAAACCGCACCGCTGTTAACATTCATCGGAGAGGAAGACCATTTGCTTCCAGGTGTTTTTAGGTTGAATTGTAACTTGGAAATCCCATAATCGTCTTGGATTTCTCCGGTGAGAACGTGTAAGGTTTGACTATTGGAATCCAATTTATCGATCAATGAAATGCGCGGATATTGATCCGGCACCACATTGACGAAATACGTCAAAGAGTCCAAGCTTTTGGCCAGTTGCGAAGCGGGGAATATTTGATAGGGGAAGGACTGCATGGCGGTCCAACTCAGTTGGGCTTGGTTGTCTTCTATGGCCACTTGTTGCTTTTGTCCATTGATGACGGCATGCAAGAAATCCGCGTTGAGGCAGTTGAACGTCCAAGTGATTTGTGTTCCTTCGGGAAGGGTGAGATCGCCTGCCTGACTGAGGCTCTCAGGTGCGCGTTTTAAGTAGGCCGGAAATTGGAGTACCGCTGCGATGCCGGTCATTTTGGGTTGAGGAATCACCGATAAACTGAAGGGTTGGCTGGAATAATCAGAAGCGGAGAAATAAAAGTCAAATGAAGCGTTGACATGGGGAATGACGATGGCGTGGTGTAGAAGATCCTTTTTTTCTAAAAGCAATTTTTGACCATCCTTGATGAGGTAAACCCTTTCAGGAATTTCATTTCCGGTTAGTCGCAAAGCGATTGTTGCGTCTTGGTTTTCCAAAATTTGCGTAGGGGATTCCAACACAAATTGGAAGGGAGCGTCTTCTTCTGCTTTGTCATATTGTACAATTCGCTTGGTGGGACGGGTGATGGTAGAAGGGGTGGCAAAAAGTAGGACACTCAGTAAAACCAAAGGAGGTAAGGCGTACTTGAGGTACTTGACATTGTCTCGGTAATTGACCGCATTTTGAAAAGGAACGGGTTGCAACTCCTTTTGTTTCTGTTCAATGGCGGCCAAAAGCAATGCTTGATTTTCTCGTTTGGCTGCCTGTTGCAATTGGAGGGTATTGAGGAGTTTGTCCTGAATGCCGCTGAAATGTTGACCAATGATGAGGGCTGCTTCCTCACTGGAAATGGTTTTTCCCAGTTTGAAAAATTTGAGCAAAGGAATCAAAATGTAATATCCGAAGATTGATAAAAGGGCTGCTGATGATCCAAAGAACAATCCTGCGCGTACATTGGAACTGAAGCGACCAAGGTATTCCAAGAAAATAATGAGCAAGAAAAGGGAGATGCCCAGCCCGATGCTGTACAGCAAGCCTTTGATCATTCGGTTTTTGTAATACTTCCGGATGAAAAGGTCTAATTTTTCTAGCAATATTTTACTTTCAGCACTGGCCATAACGTACGCCCTCTAATGTACGAAGGCGCGCTGTTTACAACAAAAATCTAACAGAAATTCACAATTTAAATTCCACCCACTGCCATGGGCCAATCATCTGTTTTTGGATAAACGCCTTGGCCTGCGTGTAACACAGTCGTTGTGTTTTAAACCAAACGGTTTTTTCGTAATGCGTTGTAATGTGTTGGTCTGTGAGGTCTACAATTTCCAATCCGCGCAAGGGTGTTTTGTTTTTGCGCAGGGCTTCAACCTCGTTTAACGCCTCGTTTTTATTGAGGAAAGTGGTGCCGTCAATTTGTTTGGCCATGTCAATCAGAAGGTGTTGGGGTCGATGCAAATGTTTTGGGGCTCGGTAAAGAAGCGGAAAGCTTCCCATCCGCCTTCGCGGCCCATCCCGGATTGTTTTACTCCACCAAAGGGGGTTCTCAAGTCACGCATGAGCCAGGTATTGACCCAGCTGATGCCGGTTTCAAGGTGTTGTGCTACACGGTGGGCGCGGCTGAGATTCTCCGTCCAAATGGATGCGGCGAGACCATAAGGTGTGCAGTTGGCCCAGGTGATGGCCTCTTCTTCTGTATCAAAAGGAATGATGGTGGCCACGGGACCAAAGATTTCTTCTTGATTGGTCCGGCAGTATGGATCCAATCCTTCAATCAATGTGGGTTGTAAATAGTAACCGCCTTTTAACTCGTCGGGCATTTCAGGAGAGGAGCCTCCGCAAAGGATTTTACCGCCCTCTTCTTGCGCCAGTTGTATGTAGGACAATACTTTTTTCAAATGACTTTCTGAGACCAATGCACCGAACTTGGATTGCGGATCCATGGGGTCAGACACCACCATTTTGGCTACCTTTTGAACCAGAGCGGTTTTGAATGCTTCGTAAATGCCCCGTTGAACAAAGATACGTGAACCACAAAGACAGATTTGACCTTGGTTGGCAAAAGCGGCGCGCATGACCAAACCTGCAGTTTTTTCTACATCAACATCCTCAAAAACCAAGGTGGCATTTTTCCCACCCAATTCCAAAGACATTTTTTTGAATTGTGGTGCAAGAATAGAAGCGATGCGTTTTCCCGTGGCTGTTCCACCGGTAAAGCTGATGGCCTTGATGGTGGGGTGATTCACGATGGCCTCACCTACGTTGGGACCGGTGCCATGCAAAATGTTGAGCACGCCTTTGGGCAAACCGGCATCGATGCAGATTTGAGAAAAAAGAAAGGCGGTGTATGGAGTGAGTTCAGAAGGCTTGGCCACAACACAATTTCCCGCAGCCAATGCTGGCGCTATCTTCCACGTGAAAAGATACAAGGGCAAGTTCCATGGCGAGATGCAACCGACAACACCTAGCGGTTTGCGGTGGGTATAATTGACAGCGCCATTTTCCATGACGTGGCTTTCACTGGCAAAGTGTTGGGCCCCTGAGGCAAAGAAGCGCATGTTGCTTTCTGCGCGGGGAATATCAACGTGTCCAGACAAAGAAATCGGTTTACCGTTGTCCAAAGATTCCGCTTCACTGAGCACGGTGTGACGCTCGGCAATGAGGTCTGCAATGCGGGTCAATATTTTGCAACGGTCTTCCGCTGGGGTGGTTTTCCAAAGCGGAAAAGCGGCTTGGGCAGCAGCAACAGCCCATTCAACATCTTCCGCGTGACTATCGGGAATGGTAGAAAAAACTTTTCCATCTCTTGGACTGATGTTGTCGATGGTTTTCCCTGATTTAGCGGCAGTTAGCGAACCGTTGATGTAATTGAGTATTGTAATCACACAAAAAAATTTACTACAAATGTATCTAATTCAGAAAAGTCTTGCATTGTTTATCAAAATAGCATTATTTTTGCCTCGCTTTTGCCCGATCGTCTAATGGCAGGACAGCAGATTTTGATTCTGCTTGTATAGGTTCGAATCCTGTTCGGGCAACTTGTAAAAGGTCATCTTAGGATGGCCTTTTTTATTTTTTAAACTTGACAAAGGTTCCTTTTTCTATCTCGGCATTCAACTTTAACCCGTTGATTTTAGCGAGCTTTTTGAGGTGTACACAATGGTCTTGGGACACTTGCCAAAGGGTGGTTTTTTTCTCGGTGGTTATTCCTTTTTCTTTCACCCATTTTCTTTTGGGCTGCAAATAAATTTTGTCACCTTCTTGAAAAGACTGAATTTTTAAGTCGTTGTATTTGCGCAACTGCCAAGTTCCCAATTGAAACTCTTTGGTTAACGATGCTTCTGTATCCCCTTTTTGCGCGATGAAGTAGCGGTTGTTTCCGTGAAGGATTAGTAAAGCTCTACTCGTTTTTTTTTTTGGTCGTCCAATTGTGAGACGGCTTCTGCTTCTTGGTCCAACTCGTGGAGTCGGTGTTTTTCAATGAGTTCAATCAGCAACTGTGGATACTTGGGATTGGTGGCGTAGCCGCATTGTTTGAGGCCTTGGGCCCAGCCTTTGTAGTCGGTTGGTTTTAGTTCAAACAATGATGCATACCGTTCTCGTTTAAGAAAGAGGCTGTGGTCTTCAAAGGAGGCTTCAGCATTGTCATAGACGCGGAAACATTCATTTTTTTTGTCGTCGTCTTTGTAGAATTTTTTACCCGTCCAATCCTTGTGGCACTTGATGCCAAAGTGGTTGTTGGCTTCTGTGGCCAAGTCAGAGGAACCGGAACCCGACTCCAATATTCCCTGCGCCATGGTGATACTAGCTGGAATGCCGTGCATTTCCATCTGGCGAATGCACTCCGCTTTCCATTTTTGAATATAAGCTTCTGTTGTCTTTTGAGACCACAGCCCCATGGGCAGCAATAAAAGAATTACAAAGAGGCGAATCATGGAACAAGAATAGTAGAATCTTGTTGATCCATGTTCTGGTTTTTGATAAGTTTTCCGTCTTGCTGATAAGTTTTCCAAATGCCAGAGGGCTTGTTGTCTTTGTAAAAACCGTCGATACGGATTTGACCGTTTTCATACCAAAGTTGGTAAGGGCCGTTCTTTACCCCCAATTCGTAGGTGTGCAGACTGAAAGGTTTTCCGTCTTTGTAAAAAGAACGGCAGGTGCCATTGCGCTTGTTGTCTTTGATGAGGACATCGGTGTGCACTTGGCTGTTTTCATAAAATGTCTTTTCACCTACTTTTTCACCTGTTTCAGGATCGGTGTACACGATGTTCATGGGGTTGCCATTGCCATAAGTGGCGAGGATGTTCTCTTTTGGGCCTTTGTTGCAAGACCAAATGATGACACCAAGGAGGAGGAAAAGGATGTTTTTCATTTGTCTCTTTCTATGGTAAATTGGATGAGTCGATTCATGGATTGGCTCACTTCTGAAGGGGGGAATGTTGCTAAAATATTCTCCGCTTCTTTGGCGTATTGCAACATGGCCTGAGAAGCGTATTCAATAGAGCCGGTGGCCATCAATTGTTGTTGCAAGACCAACAACTCTTTCTGACTGACGTTTTTGTTTTTCAATAATTGCTTGATGAACATTACGGTTTCCTTGCTTCCGTGTTGCAGCGCATGAATGATGGGCAAGGTGAGCTTGTTTTCTTGGATGTCTCCGCCTGTGGGCTTTCCAATGTTGGCGCCAAAACCCAGGTCTAAAAGGTCGTCCTTGATTTGAAACGCAATCCCGATTTTGATGCCCATTTGGTAAAGCGCCTTTTGTGTGCCTTCGTCTACATTGGCAGAAGCACCCCCCATTTGGCAACAAGCGCCAATCAAGGAGGCGGTTTTTTGTCGGATGATTTGATAATAGATTTCTTCTGTTACCTTCATCCTTCTGGATTTTTCTTGTTGCAACAGCTCACCTTCGCTCATTTCTTGTACTGCCGTGGCGACAATTTTGAGCAGGTCAAAAGCATTGTTGTTGACGCTAATTAAAAGTCCCTTAGAAAGGAGATAATCTCCAACGAGCACTGCGATTTTGTTTTTCCAAAGCGCGTTGATGGAGAAGAATCCCCTGCGCGTCATGGCTTCATCTACCACGTCGTCATGGACCAAGGTGGCTGTATGCAACAACTCAATCAACGATGCGGCGACAAAGGTTTTCTCTGTTGGCTTTTGAAACAACTTGGCACTGAGAAAAACGAGCATGGGTCGCATTTGTTTGCCTTTGCGCTTGATGATGTAGTGGGAAATTTTATCCAACAAACCATTTTCACTCTTCAAGCTATTGGCAAAAAAAGGTTCAAAATCACGCATTTCTTGCGCAATGGGAGCTTGTATGTGTTGCAGAGCAATGGCAGAGTTCATGCGGCAACAAATGTAGTAATATCTTATCTTGACGTGGCTACGCGAGAACCAGGAAGTTTGTGAATTATTCCACACATTTCCAGTTCAAAGATGGCGCTGGCAAAGTGTGAGGCAGAAAGGTTGGTTTTGATTTGTAACTCGTCCAAGTGTAGCTCGCGAAAAGACCGGAGGGTTTGAAAGGTTTTGTTGGCGTTTTCGCTCAAGGGCTCAGGTTCAAAGGGAATTTCAGGTTGCTCTTTGATACCCAGATCTTTGAGCAATTGCGGGATGTCGGTGATGGGTGCGGCCATGTTTTGGTAGATCAACTGGTTGCAACCTTGGCTTTTGATATCATGTATTCTTCCGGGCAAGGCAAAAATGTCTCGGTTGTATTGTTGTGCAAATTGGGCGGTGATTAAGCTTCCACCACTTTTCTCGGATTCAATCACTAGTGTAGCATCACAGAGCCCTGCAATGATGCGGTTGCGCATGGGAAATCGTTCTTTATCGGCAAAGATTCCAGGACAATATTCGGTCACAATACCCCCGTTGTTTTTTATCTGTTGGGACAAAGGACGATGGCTTGCGGGATAGATGGTGTGGAGTCCATGCGCCAGGCAGGCGATATTGGTTACTCCTAGTGCATTGCATTGTTGATGCGCGGCTTGGTCGATGCCGTAGGCCAATCCAGACACGATGGTCACGGGGTGCTTGGCAATGGCGGAAATGAATTGGTTCACAAAGTCAATTCCATAAGGCGTGGTGCTGCGCGATCCCACGATGGCAATCATGAATGGGGTAGACTCTAGGGCTTTTTTTCCTTGGGTATACAATACAACAGGCGCATCATCACAGTTTTTTAATCGGTGCGGATATTGGCTGTCTTGAATAAACGTGATGTCCACATTCAGCCGAAGGCAATCCTTGACCACTTTTTCAGCGTTTTGAATGAAAGCGGTACTGTGCAGGTACTGGTACCATTCTTTGCTGAAAAATCCCAACGGTTCAAAATCACGGAGGGGTGCACGGAAAACATCCATAGGGTCTTTGAAGAGATGCAAAACCTCTCGTGTCCGCTTTGGCCCTAGTCCGGGAATCAAAGACAATCCAACTTGTTGTAACAAAAATTGATCATTCATCAGTATGCAAAGTTGCTGTAGAAAACAACCTGTTGCATTACATAAATTATAGGAAAAACCTATAATTTATTTGTTCTCGATGATGTATTGTTCAATGGCCGCGCTCATGCTGGGCGACTTGGGATTGGGGGCCATGATGTCGATGCGCAATTTGTTTTCAGCCGCCGCATCAGCGGTTGTTTTCCCAAATACAGCAATGCGCGTGGTGTTCTGTTTGAACTTGGGAAAGTTTTTGTACAATGACTCAATGTCTGATGGAGAGAAAAACACGAGCATGTCGTACTTCACGTCAGCCAAGTCAGACAAATCGCTGCAAACCGTTTTGAACATGTTGGCCTTGGAATGGCTGATGCCATTCTTTTCCAATTCAGCTGGAATGGTTTGATTGAGTAAGTCAGAGCAAGGCAACAATAATTTTTCTCCCTTTTGTTTGAGGATGACATCAATCAAGGAAGAAAAGGTTCCGTTGCCGTAAAATATTTTCCGTTTGCGGAACAAGATGTATTTCTGCAAATAGAAAGCGATGGCTTCTGAGGTGCAGAAATATTTCATTTCATTGGGGATGGTTAAACGCATTTCTTTGGCCATTCGGAAGTAATGGTCCACCGCATTTCTGCTGGTGAAGATGACACCGGGATGATCCAAAATATCGATGCGCTGTTGTCGGAAGTCAATGGCTGGGATGCCCTCTACATGAATAAAGGTGCGGTAATCAATCTTGATTTTGTACTTTTTGGCAATGTCAAAATACGGGTTCTTTTCATTCCCCGGATCTTGAATTGTGATCAATATGGATTTAACCTTTTCAGCCATTTTTATCTTCCAATGAATACGCTTTATGATTGAGAAAACAATGCGATGCATTTGACCCCAACCAGTACGGGCAATATTTCAAGAGTGCAAATGTAAAAAAAGATGTAGAATAACGGAACGTTATTCGTCAAAGCCACCCAAGCTCCTTTCAAAATGCGCCAAATGATTAATGCTCCGATAACAACAGTGATGGCTCCAATGTAATACTGCGCATCTGCAATGCTGCTCAACGCCGCTAAGATGATCAATGGATACAGCAGGATGGACAACAATCGGTTGGTCGCAAAAGTCCGGTATTGGTATTCGGATAGGGTATAATCTCCTTCACTGAACCATTTGATGATTTGAAAAGAAAACCATTTCAGCCCATACATCCCCATTACCACCGCGGCGCTGACCAATGAAACCCACCAAGGTAAAATGGTCGGCTGTAGGAAGGCCTGATAAAACAGGGTCCACATCAACCCCATCAGAATTGCGTGTTGCACGGTTAGAAAAAGGTAGGGTCGGGGCACGTTTGTCTCCTCTCGCATGAACTGCCGCATGGCAATGTCGCTGCGAAACGCTTTGAAGACGTTCTTCATTTTGGTGGGGTACACCACATTGAAATAGGCCATCAGCGAAAGGAGGACCAACAGGACAATAACCATCCAATCTTCAAAGAAGTGAATGGCCGGTCTTGGTGTTGGCGCAACCCATCCCAACATGTTATCGAATCATCTTTAAAAATCCAACTTCAGCTGGGGTCAAATGGCGGTAACGACCACGCGTCAAATCTTTTTTGGTTAATCCGGCGTACATAACGCGGTCCAGCTTTTTAACACGGTATCCCAACTTTTCAAACATGCGTTGCACGACACGATTTTTGGCGCTGTGAATGCGAATTCCTACTTGTTTCTTGTCGGTGTCAGCATCTACAAAGGCAACTTGCTCAGCCTTGACAAATCCATCTTCCAACGAAACGCCATCTAGCAATTGAGCCAAGTCTTTTTGAGAAATCTTCTCAGTCAACTCAACATGGTACAATTTGGCGTAATCATTTTTGGGAGCAGTCAAATGCTTGGCCATTTCACCATCATTGGTGAAAAGCAATAACCCCGTTGTGTCCTTGTCCAGGTTTCCAACAGGATAAATGCGCTCGGAACATGCCGAGTGAACCAAGTTCATCACCGTCTCTCTTCCTTTGGGATCATCCATGGTGCAGATAAAACCTTTTGGCTTGTTCAACAAGACGTAGCGGTATTGTTCTGCACGAATGACACGATCGTCATATTTGACCAAGTCTTTTTGTGGATCAATTTTCAATCCCAATTCGGTGACTACTTTGCCATTGACGGTGATCAACCCCAATCCAATCAACTCATCAGCGTCTCTTCTGGAGGCAATGCCCGCCATGGAGAGGTATTTGTTCAAACGAATTTGGCCATCACGCTCTGCTCTTGAAATAAAAGCTTTTTTGGGTGTGAAGTCGGTATCTAAATCTTTGCTGCTTTTTCTAAAGCGGGGCTTTTGTTCTACTTCTTCTTGTTTGTCAAAACGCTTTCTGCGGGTTGGGCCATTGGATTCAAACTTCTTGAAAGGGCGATCTGAACCAGTGCGTTCTGTGCGCGGGGTGTAAGCAGCACCATCTCTTTTTGGACGGTCAGATTTTGGACGATCACCGAACGGGCGGTCACCAGATTCCCTTCTGCGCGGCGCCTCACCATCTCGGGTGGGTCGACCTGGCCCTGTCGTTTTTTTAAAGCCACCGCCTTTGATGGGTCGCTCACCTGCTGGACGCTTTTTGTCTCGCGGTCCGTCTCCTGGTTTTTTGTTGTCTTTTTTAACAAAGTCTTTTTCAGGCTTATCTGAGCTAAACTTGGGTTTATTGTCTCCGCGACTTCGGCGGCCTTTTGGAGCCGAACTTCCGCTAGATGATCGAGATGTAATTCTTGCCATGAAAAATGATTTTGGCAAAATTAGGCAATCTAGAGCGAGCGAGCGGAAATCAATAGTGGATAAAAGTAAGATTCAATGTGGGAGATGCGCATTTTGGGTCCACTTCCAAAGATGGTGATGAGGTCAAATCGAGGCTCTTTCATGATCCGATAGCGCTGAATGTAGGCATGCGCACTCTTCATGATGCGGGTTTTCTGTTGGCCCTGAACAATGCGGTCAGCAGGAACATCAAAGCCATTGCGGGTTTTAACCTCAAAGAAAACGATGTCGTTTTCTCGCTCAGCAATGATATCGATTTCAAACTTGCCCAATCGCCAGTTTTGTTCACGGATGCGGTATCCTTTTTCTTTGAGGAATTCAACGGCCTGATATTCGCCGTTTTTTCCAATTTCTACAGTATTCAATTCCATGGTTGGTTTAATTTGCACAAAATTATTTTTGAATGATGGCGAAGCTTATTCCGTTTCTGTTGTTTTTTATGCCCATTTATGCTTTGGCGCAAACATCTGATAAACCCGAGAAGACAGGTCGGGAATCCTATATTTATTGGGGATACCATAGGAATTTTTACGCGCCGTCTGATATTCATTTTCAGAGTAGTCGCTATGATTTTACCATGTATGATGTTAAAGCCAATGACATGCCGGCCAAATCGGAACAGTATTTTAAGCTGCACGATTTTTCTGTTCCACAGTTCAATTTCAGAATGGGACAGGAGTTAAAGAACAATTGGTTTTTGTCTTTGGGTTATGACCACCACAAGTACCGTTTTACGGGAACACAGCAAGTGAAAATCACAGGAACCATTGATACTTCAGCAGCCAGCTATTACCGCATGGATGAAGCCGAGAAGGATGTATACACAGGAAGTTGGAATGGAGACACTTTGTTATACAAGCGTTCTTTTATGGATTTTCACCACAGCAATGGCATGAATTATATCCGTGTTCAGTTGGAGAAGAGGGGGACAATTTTTCAATTTCCCAAACTGAAATCCAGAATTGACGTTTATGGTGGAGTAGGCGCAGGCGCTGTGATTTGCTGGACAGATTTTACTTTTTTGCGTCAGCGCTATTTGAACAATTTGCATTTCAGCGGCATTGGTATCAGTGCTGTTTATGGAGTGCGTTGGGTATTCAATGATCGTTTTTTCATTCAGCACAATTTCCAAAACGGCATCAACTTTTTGTTTGACATCCAATTGGAGAAAAACGAAGAATCCGGCAAAGCCCCTGATGACCTGAATGCTAGGGCATCTCAAAACATCCACTACTTTGAACGCGGCGTTCAAGTGGGGTATGTTTTTTATATGGGGAAAAATAAATCGAGTAAAAAATTTGTTGGAGTGGGAACTCCAGCGTTTTAAAGAATGAACTACCCCATCCAATACCCCATGCCTGGCGAGCGCTGGAAGCACTACAAAGGCGGCGTCTATGAAATCATCACCTTGGCCAACCACAGCGAGACCAAAGAACCCTTGGTCATTTACAAAAGCATTCCTTTTGGCAGTGTATACGCCAGACCCCTTACCATGTGGTACGAGCCCTGCACGTTGAATGATGTAACAGTTAATCGCTTTTCATTGATGCCATAAAAAAAGAAGGCACAGGGCCTTCTTTAATTTTACAGTTCTTATTTCCGATTACATGTGCAAAGCGCGATTGGCTGTTGCTGCCAAGGCCGCCTCTTTTAGGCTTTCTGTGAAAGTGGGGTGCGCATGACAAATGCGGGCAATGTCTTCTGCAGTGGCTTTGAACTCCATGGCCATCACCGCTTCTGCAATCAAGTCCGCACATCGTGGTCCAATCATGTGAACGCCCAAAACCTCATCTGTTGTGGTATCCGCCAATACTTTGATGAATCCATCCGTGTCCATGCTGGCGCGTGCGCGACCACTGGCTTTGAATGGAAAACTTCCTACTTTGTAGGCGGTGCCTTTGGCCTTTAATTCTTCTTCGGTATGCCCTACAGCAGCCACCTCTGGCCAGGTGTAAACCACGCCTGGAATCAGTAGGTGATTGATGTGCGGCTTTTGTCCTGCTATGACTTCCGCTACAAAAACCCCCTCTTCTTCTGCTTTGTGGGCCAACATCGCCCCTTTCACCACGTCGCCAATGGCGTAGATGTGGGGTTGTGAGGTTTGCAAATGCTCGTTGGTGATAACACGACCTCTTTCATCCAACGCTACTCCTGCTTTTTCAGCGTTTAAACCTTCTGTATATGGTTTTCTTCCTACGGAAACCAAGGTGTAATCCCCTTCCAAAACCAATTCTTCTCCTTTGGCGTTGTCTGCTTTGACAACGACTTTTTTGCCCGAGTTCTCTACCGATTTTACTTTGTGAGACAGGTAAAATTCAAAGCCCAATTTGGTCAATGACTTTTGCAATTCCTTGCCCAAAGACTTGTCCATGGTGGGAATGATGCCGTCCATGTATTCGACAACGCTGACTTTGGCCCCCAAACGACCATAGACACTACCCAACTCCAAGCCTATTACACCTCCTCCGATGATGATCAAATGTTTGGGCACCTCAGTCATTTCTAAGGCTTCTGTGCTGGTGATGACGCGTTTCTTATCGATTTGAATGAAAGGCAAAGCGGCTGGC
The DNA here is from genome assembly GCA_039798325.1 of Bacteroidota bacterium. Classification (GTDB taxonomy): domain Bacteria; phylum Bacteroidota; class Bacteroidia; order Flavobacteriales_D; family Sanyastnellaceae; genus CAMCTV01. The sequence goes on along the minus strand of JBDKGG010000119.1, from coordinate 2,447 downwards.
TTGGAACCTGTCGCAATGACGATGTTCTTACCGGTGATGTTTTGTGTTTCTTTTTCTCCCGCCACCGCCACAGTATGCGCATCTACAAAGCTTCCCATGCCGTGAAAAACAGTGATTTTGTTTTTCTTCATCAAAAATTGAATCCCTTTTACGGTGTCTGAAACCACGCCGGCTTTGCGCGCAATCATTTGCTTCAAATTGATTTTAGGAGCAGCGCTGAGTTCAATCCCGTGTTCATTGAATTGGTGAACAGCTTGGTGATAATGCTCGGAAGAATCCAACATTGCTTTAGACGGTATACAACCCACGTTCAAACACGTTCCACCCAAGCTGTTGTATTTTTCTACCAAGGCAACGGACATGCCCAATTGTGCGCAGCGAATGGCGCTTACATATCCTCCAGGACCGGAACCAATGACAATGACATCAAACTGACTCATGATATTCTTTTTTTGACAAAAGTAGGAACATCGTGAAGTAATTAACAAAGGAGATTGGAGAAACAAGTCTATGAGGATACGGAAAGGACAGAAAAAGAATTAATTTTCAATCATGATTATGATTTTTGATATTGCCATCTTGGCCATGATCGGATATTCGGCGTGGAAAGGTTGGCGCAATGGATTCATCATGGAGATTTTTTATCTCCTTTTTATTTTCGTTGCCATTTATCTGTCTCTCCATTTCTCGGATTGGTTTGCGGGAAAATGGGGTGGTCCTCAGCCCAATGGTTCTGGATTAAAAGCTTTTTTGATTTGTGTCTTGGTCTTTGCTGTCTTGTTGTATTTTATTGCAAAGTTGGTTGGCGTGGCCATCAAGTCTGGTGGAGGAGGCAATGTGAATGCGTTTGCGGGATCATTTTTTGCTGTATTCAAGACCCTATTGGTGTTGAGTGTATTGTTGGTGGCAGGTGAGAAAATCAACGGAAAGGTGAAGTGGATGCCCAGGGAGCAGCGAGAAATGTCTTGGACTTATGATCCATTGTACCGATTTTCTTTCATGATATTGCCCGCCATTGAAGAGAGTGCTTTGTACCGCAATGGTGTCCGCAAAGCCAAAGATGAGTGGGAAGAAGGGGTGGATAAAATCAAAGAGAAGCCATAAAAAAATCCTCCCGAAGGAGGATTTTGGAGGTCCCGAGCGGATTCGAACCGCTGTACAAGCTTTTGCAGAGCTCTGCCTAGCCGCTCGGCCACAGGACCATTGAGGGGCAAATATACAAAGTATCATCATTGGAACAAACAACTTAATTTTGTAAAAAATAAAAATCATGACCAACCGCGTTTACATCATTTTGATTTCCATATTGTCTGTGTTGTCTTTGTTCCTGGGTTATATGTTGTACTCAACAAAAAAGGAATTGACTGAGCGCATTGTTTATGTAGATAAACAGAATGGTACTTTAATCGATGAGCGTGATGGTTTGCAAATGGAGTTGGAGCAAATGCAGGGGACTTTTTCCGAGATGGAGACGGACAATAAGCAAATGCAAGACAGCATTCAATGGCAGACCGATCGAATTGCAAAATTATTGGCCTCCGCGCGCAACAAGGATTTTGATATCAAAAAATTAAGGGATGAGACGGCCACTTTGCGGCGCATCATGAAGGGCTATATTCATGACATTGATTCACTACAGCGAATGAATGACCGGTTGATTGTGGAGAAGCAAAATGAAAGCGATCGCGCCAACCGAGCTGAAACCCACTCCAAACAACTGGCCAATGAATTAACCACAACACAAGAGGTGGTGACCAAAGGGTCTGTATTGTCTGCTGCCGGATTTAGCAATAAAGGAATCAAAGAAAAATCAAGAGGAGGTGAAAAGGATGTGGAGCGCGCTTCTCAGGCCTCACAAATCAAATCATGCTTTACCATTCGTCAAAACAATATTGTTAAATCAGGAACCAAGAAAATTTACATGCGGGTAGAATCACCGTCGGGTCAATTGATAGGTAATGCAGGAACGGCCAATTTGGATGGACAAAGTCAAGGTTATAGTGCCATGCGAGAGATTGATTACCAAAATCAAGATACGGATGTGTGTATGTATTGTTTGGCCTCTGGCTTGGGCAAAGGCACCTACAAAATCAGCATCTATGAAGGGGGCAAGAAAATCGGTCAATCGGATTTGGTTTTTTCAAGATAGTTGGGAAATAAACAAGAAGAGATTGCCCTATCTTTGCAAACAGTTAACGCGTAAACATTAAGAAATGGGCAAATTAGGACCAACAGAGATTATTCTCATCATTGCAGTATTGTTGTTGTTTTTTGGAGGAAAGAAAATTCCAGAATTGATGCGTGGTTTGGGTAAAGGAGTCAAGGAATTCAAAGACGCCAGCAAGGGCGAATCTTCAGAGACAGACAACAAGCCAGAAAAACTGTAATGACCCCTCGTTATTCCGCTCTTTCCGAAGTTCAAAAAGACTTGGGCAATGGTGTCATTG
>JBDKGG010000118.1:0-17370 GCA_039798325.1 Bacteroidota bacterium | reverse complement strand
AAGACAGGCTGTTGCAGGTGGCGATAAACATGACTTTGGACAAGTCATAATCGAGCTCAACGTAGTTGTCATAAAATGCACTATTCTGTTCAGGATCCAACACCTCCAATAAGGCGCTGCTCGGATCACCATGGACGCCTTGTCCTACTTTATCAATCTCGTCCAATACAAACAATGGATTGCCCGTACCTGCCTTTTTCAAACTTTGTAAAATTCGACCCGGCATTGCGCCGATGTAAGTCTTGCGATGCCCGCGAATCTCAGCTTCATCGTGCAGGCCGCCCAAGGCCATGCGAACATATTTCCTGCCCAAGGCTTCGGCTATACTCTTACCTAGTGAGGTCTTTCCAACACCGGGAGGGCCATAAAGACAGATAATAGGCGACTTCATATCGCCTTTTATTTTCAATACCGCCAAGTGTTCGATGATGCGTTCTTTCACCTTCTCCATTCCAAAGTGATCACGATCCAATACTTCTTTGGCATGCTTCAAATCGAAATTATCATCGGAATAATCTTCCCATGGCAGGTCCAACAAAAGATCAATATAATTGGCTTGAACGCTGAACTCCCCGGCTTGCGGGTTCATGCGTTCTAACTTCCCCAACTCTTTGAAGAACACCTTGGCCACTGCTTCAGGCCATTGCTTTTTTGCAGCACGCGCGCGCTTCTCCTCTATTTCCTCTTTCAAGGGATTGGCACCCAATTCTTCTTGAATTTGACGCATTTGTTGCTGAAGAAAATACTCGCGTTGTTGCTTGGAGATGTCGGTGTGAACCTTTTTGTGGATCTCGTTTTTCATTTCCAACATTTGAATCTCCTTGGCCAAATGTTCCATCACCAATCGGGTGCGTTCTCTCAGGTCAGCTACAGCCAATAACGCTTGCTTTTGCTCGACATTGGCCTTCATGTTAGAAGAAATGAAATTGGTCAAAAAGCTCAATCCTCCGATATTTTTAATCGCTACTGACGCCTCTGTTGGAATATCAGGAGAAATTTGAATGACCTTCAACGCTTGCTCTTTTACCGACTCAAACAAGGCTTGCTGCTCTTTGTCAGCATCATCCCTGTTGAGCTCAGGAAACTCAACGACCTGGGCCTTGAAATAAGGATCTACGGCTACCATGCCCTGAATCTCAAAACGCTTCTTGCCCTGCAAAATGACGGTGGTATTGCCATCGGGCATTTTCAACATTTTGATGATGGTTGCCTGTGTACCGATACGATACAAATCATCAAAGCCTGGCTCGTCTATATCAGGATTGATTTGAGCGACCACACCAATGGTCTTTTTGCCCTTGTTGGCATCCTGAATCAACCGAATACTTTTGTCTCGGCCCACCGTAATGGGAATAACAACACCTGGAAATAGAACAGTATTGCGCAAGGGAAGAATCGGCAATACGGCGGGCGTCTCCTCCTTGTCCATCGCATCCTCATCCTCTGCTGTAATCAAGGGGATGTATTCATGATCCGCCATATCTTCTGGCAATAAATTAAAAAAAGATTCCTCCATACTCACCATATTTTTCTTCTCGGCCAATGACAACAGCAGTGCCAATATTGCCCGACTGCCTTTGTGGCTAATTTTTATTTCTTGTATCCGAATTGATGATGAATCTCTGTCAAAATTTGCAAATCTCTGTCAGATAAATCCATTCCTCTTCGTTTTTTTACCGCGCGAATGGTTTCAATACCTTTTTGAAAATCATAAGGCTCAATGTCCTCTGCGCCTCCCCATGAGAAAGAAGGAATGTGCTTACTGGGGAAACCTGCACCGAAAATATTGGCCGCAACACCGACAACGGTTCCTGTATTGAACATCGTGTTGATGCCGCATTTGCTGTGGTCTCCCATGACCACACCGCAGAAGGTCAATCCTGTATTTTCCTCCTCACCCGAAGCATAAGAATATTGTTTGACCAAACCATAATTGTTTTTCAAATTGGAGCAATTGCTGTCTGCTCCAAAATTGCACCACTCCCCAACAACGGCATTACCAAGAAATCCGTCATGGGCTTTGTTGCTGTATCCCAAAAACAAAACATTGGACACCTCTCCTCCAACCTTGCATTCAGGACCAATTGCCGTGGGGCCATATACCTTGCTCCCCATTTTCAAGGTGGATTTGTACCCCAATACAAAAGGCCCTCTCACCATACTGCCCTCCATCACTTCAGCTCCTGCATCAATGATGACCGGTCCTTCAGAGCAGTTGATGATCACACTCGGTTGAATTTTGGCTTCTTTGGAAACCCAAAGATTACGTTTATCTCCAATCACCGTGACACCTTGTGGCGCATCATGAAGGTATTCACTCGCATTTAACCTTTGTTCATCCCCCGTAATCTGCTCACCCAAAAGAGAGAACAAGTCGGACAATCGTTTCAATTGGGTAATGGCCGCATCATAATTCGCTGTAGAAGTTGTAGCTCCATCAACATAATGACAGGCCAGCAATTGCCCCTCATGCATCATGGATTGTCCAGGTTGAAGCGCTCTGATGGCGGAAAGCAAAGATGGATTGGGACACAAGCTACCCAAAACCCAAAGACCAGTTTGTTCCGAATGACAATCAAGGTAGGTTCGATCACTGTGCAATTTGACCTCATCACAATCACCTTCCCACTTTTCTTTTATGGTCAACTTTCCCCAGCGGATATCGCTGATGTGGCGGGTCATGGCGATGGGGTATAGATTAGCAATTTGCTTATCCTCAAACAAAGTTATTTTCATTCTATTTCACCGAAAAGTATTTGTTTTTACTTTTCCGATGCAAAATAAGCAAGGATTTGAACAAATAAGGAGATTGATTGGTTTATGAGAGAAAATAACGTTGTGAGAGAACAGGTTTTTACCATCAAAGAATTGGAGAGTTTTACTGGGATCAAGGCTCACACCATCAGAATTTGGGAGCAGCGGTACAATCTGCTGCAGCCTGACCGCACCGATACCAACATCAGAAGATACACGGACAACGATTTAAAAAGGTTGTTGAACATTTCACTTCTGATCGGTTTAGGACACAAGATTTCGAACATCGCCAAGATGACGGAGCAAGAAGTCCGTGATGTTATTTTAAAAGCCAACGACAAAGACAACGGTCCCGAGAATCACCACCAACACGTTTTGAAAATTGCCATGCTGAATTACGATGAAAATCTATTCAGCAGTGTTGTGGACAGTTACATTGAAGCGAAAGGTCTTTCTGCAACTTTTGTGGAAGTCATTCTTCCTTTTCTTCATGAAATTGGGGTCATGTGGCAAGCAGACGCCATTTGTCCTGCCCAGGAACATTTCATTTCTTGTCTGATTCGTCAAAAGCTTTTTCACCACATCGAGAATCTCAAAGGTTCACCAATAACCAAAGAACGAAGCTTGGTTTTGTTCTTGCCGGAATTGGAAATCCACGAGATCTCTTTGATCATGATTCAACACATCTTCAAATCCAACGGTTACAAAACCATATTCTTGGGACAAAGTGTTCCTTTAGAGGATTTGGTTCAAGTGCATCAGCGATTGGGTGAAGTAGACTTTATTTCTATTTTAACCACCAATCCCCTTCCTTTGTTGATGCCTGACTATATGAAAAAAATATCCAAGCACTTTACGGATACAGGCTGTCACTTCCATTTTACAGGAGTTTTAACCAAAGGAATGAAATCACCCGATTTTCAATTGATCACTTTTTATCCAGGAGTAGAAGCTTTAATTGGAAACTTTGTTTCCTAATACAATACCATTCAAACAAAAAAGGGGCAATTGCCCCTTTTTTAATGCTCATTATTTCAGGATTATTTACCCAATTCTTTGATCAACATGGCATTGATTTTCTCCAATTGCTCATTGGCCAAAATGCTGTCTACCAAAATACGACCACTGTGCTCGTCCACAATCACCTTCTTGCGTGCAGCCACGTCCATTTGCTTTTGCGGTGGAATGTGAATGAATGATCCAGCTGATGCCTCACGATCAATCGGAACAACAGCCAAACCATTGTTTGCTCCTTTGCGAATGCGCTCATAGGAATCCAACAAACGTTGATCCAACAACTTCTTGGCTTCCGCACTCTTGGCCAACAACACAGCTTCTTCGCGCTCTGTTTCCGCTATGATCTCAGACAATTGCTTCTTTTTAAATTCCAAATCGTTGGTTCTGTTCTCCAACTTCTGCTGGCTGCCCTCCAAATTGTTCAACTTGGTTTCGTGCAACATCTCCGCTTCTCTGATCTTCTTTTTGAACAATTGAATTTCCAATTCTTGGAATTCAATCTCCTTGTTCAATGCTTCGTACTCACGGTTATTTTTAACCTTATCCAACTGCTCTTTGTACTTTTTGATTTGAGACTCTGAGTCCTTGATACCTTGCTTCTTAGCCGCAATATCCTCTTCCACCGCATTCGCCTCATCTTGCATTTTACCAACACGAACTTGAAGACCAGCTACTTCATTCTCTAAATCTTCTACTTCAAGTGGCAATTCACCTCTTGTTGCATGAATTTTATCAATGCGTGAATCAATTAACTGAACATCGTAAAGGGCTCTAAGCTTATTTTCGATGGTAATTCCGCTGTTCTTATTGTCACCTTCGACAAAAGCAAAACGATTTGTGGTTTTCATATTTTCTTGGGATTCCTTTTTTTCATTTTTCTCTACTTTGGCCATGGGCGCAAACTTCACGTTGGCCATTCCTTCTGGGGTAACGACAAACACGGGATTGGCCGTTGGCTTGGCTTCACGGACGTACTCCACCATTCTTGGCTTGGGTCTTTCCGCGAGCAATGCTTCTTCTGGAGACAAAACCTTCTCCACTTCAGCTTTTTTGGGTGCTGCTTTCTTGACTGGGGCTGCTGCAGGTTCAGATGCTTTTACCTCTTTCTCTGTTGACGCGGCCTTAGGACTGGCTTTCTCTAAAACAGGAGCGGCTGGTGTTGGACTCTTCTTGGGAGCTACCTTAACAACCTTTTCTGGCGCTTTCTTCACAGGCGTCGAAGCCTTCACAGGCTTCTCTGCTGCTTTTTTCACCTCTGGCGCTGCCTTCTTGGCAGGTACCGTTTTTTTCACTTCCGCTGCTTTTTTTACAGGAACGGCTTTCTTGGCAGGGGCTGCTTTCTTAGAGGGGGTGGGTTTAACGGCTGCCTTTTTGGCGACCACTGGTTTGGTCACTACAGCTTTTTTACTCGCTACTTTCGCAGCTGGTGCACTTGTTTTTTTTGCAGGCATTGCTTTCTTCACAGTTTTTTTCACCGGTGCCTTAGCTTTAGGAGGTGCAACAGGCTTGGCCTTTTTTGCAACTACTGTTTTGCCTTTACTCACCGGCTTTGCTTTCACTTCAGTCTTTTTCTTCACCGGCGGAGTCTTCTTAACCTCTTGCTTTACTGCCTTTTTTACCGCAGGCTTTGTGGCCTTGGCGGTTTTCTGGGCAGGCTTCGAGGATTTGATGATCTTTTTCGCCATTTCAGAAGTAATAATTAACGGGATTGGTTACAATCTCCGTTTTGTGGATGGCAAAAGTAGTAAATTTTTCTGTAAACCAATCATTTAGTAGCTCAATAACACAAGATTCCGTCTCGTAATGTCCAATGTCACAAATCATGATTTGGTCATTGTGATCAAAATAGCGGTGATACTTAAAATCAGCGGAGACAAAAACATCCGCACCTTGACGGAGGGCATCCTCCAACAAAAAGTCTCCACTTCCTCCGCACCAAGCGATTTTTTGCACCGTATTCTTTAAAATGGGAGTATGCTTGATGACATTGCATCCCATGTTCGTTTTTAAATGTTGTAAAAACACCGTGACACCCATCGGAGCCGGCAAATCCCCAATCATCCCTGATCCTATTTCTTGGTGTACATTCTCCAATTGAATCCATTCATGGGCGACCTCCTCATAAGGATTCGATTGTCTCATGGCCGCATTCACTTTTCCTTTCAAATGGCTGGGCACCACCACTTCCAATTTCCATTCCTCCATCGTGCTGCGCTTTCCAATCTCTCCATCAAAAGGCTGCGCTCCATCAAGGGGTCTGAAGCTTCCCTCCCCCAATACACCAAAAGCACATTCGTCGTAATGGCCAATTTTCCCGGCACCAGCGGCAAACAACGCCTGTCTGACAGCATCCACATGATCCAATGGAACAAAAACAGATAATTTGAGCAATTGCTCTTGTTTGGGACGCAGTATCTTGGCATTGGATATTCCCATTCGTTCACCAATCTTCTTGTTCACTCCAGTGTGCACATTGTCCAAAGCAGTATGAATGGCATAAATGGCGATGTTGTTTTGAATGGCTTTGATAACGGTTCGCTCAATATAATTCTTTCCATTCAATTTCTTGATTCCAGAAAACACAATGGGATGATGGGCCACTACCAAATTGCACCCTCGTGCAATGGCCTCATCAATAATCTGCTCAGTGCAATCCAATGCCACCAAGACTCCCTTCACTTCGTGAGATCCTTGTCCCACTATCAAACCGCCGTTATCATAAGACTCCTGCAGGGAGATGGGCGCCCATTCCTCCAGCTTTTGGATTACTTCGTTAATCGTTGTCATCTCTTTTGTAATTTGCCATGCGCAATTTAATTCATTCATGTCCGTATTACGAGGATTATTATCGGCTCTCCTTTCTGTGGTTTTGTCCATTCGGCATGGCCTGTATGCGCGGGGCGTTTTTAGCTCCTCACCAGGAGCCATCAAAACGATCGTGGTGGGGAATCTGGCCATTGGTGGTTCAGGGAAAACGCCCTTCTCAGACATGATTCTGAACCAACTCAAACACTCCCATCGTTTGGCTTTCTTGTCCCGGGGTTATGGAAGATCAACCCGCGGTTTTTTAAAGATTGGTCAAGACGACTCCGCTGAACACGTAGGAGACGAACCCCTGCTCATCGCCTCACATCACCCCGACGTCCCTGCTTATGTGGGAGAAAAGCGAGTTCCTGCTTTAAAAAAAATGGCACGGCTACACCCCAACTTGGATTGGGTAGTATTGGACGATGCCTACCAGCACCGCGCCTTGAAAGGGGATATCAATATTTTGCTATCGCGATTTGGCCAACCTTTTTATCATGATCATTTATGGCCAAAGGGCGATTTAAGGGATTTGCGCGCTCGAGCCCATGCGGCAGATTTAATCGTTTTTACAGGAGCCCCGAACAGCCTTGCTGCGGATGTCCAATCCAAAATGATGGAAGAATCCCAAAAGTATTCAGCGGCCAAAGTATTCTTTGCCCACACCGCATCTCTTCCATTGCAATCCCTATTTGGTCACCACATTCAAGAATACCAAACCTTTGGAAGCTTTTGTGGAATTGCTCACCCTGAAACCTTTCACGAAAACATTCAAGTTATTCAGCCGACCAAAGTCCAAGTGAACTTCAAGGATCATCACCGTTTTAACGAAGACGATTTGCAGAGCATTCAATCCAAAATGGTTAACTTTGACGGCCAAGTAGAGGCGTGGATTACCACAGAGAAGGACGCAATGCGCATCCGAGATCTGAAGGTTTGGAAAAACATCCCCGTATTTTATTTGCCAATTGTATTAAAAATCAACGAAGAAGAAGCAACAGAATGGAATCTCTGGTGGAAGAAAAGAATATAAAAAACGTGCCCATTGACCAATATGAATTGGTGGTCGGTTTGGAAGTGCACATGCAATTAAAAACACAATCCAAAGCCTATGCTTCGGATGCCAATTTGTTTGGCGAGTTGCCCAACACCTTGGTCAGCCCCATTACGTTGGGACATCCCGGCACTTTGCCCATGGTCAACAAAACCTCCTTTGATTATGCCATCAAATTGGGGTTGGCCATGCACATGGACATTCACCAAGAGGTTTACTTTGCGCGCAAGAATTATTTTTACGCGGATTTACCCAAAGGGTATCAAATTACGCAAGATAAAACGCCCATTCTCACAGGGGGATACTTGGACATCAAAGACGAAAATGACCAACCCAAACGCATCAACATCACCCGCGCCCATTTGGAAGAGGATGCCGGGAAAAGCATGCACGATCAAGATCCATTTGACACATTAATCGATTTGAATCGCGCGGGGGTGCCGCTGATAGAGGTCGTGAGTGAGCCCGATTTCCGCTCCTCCAAAGAAGCATATAATTACCTCACCGAATTAAGAAAGCTCGTCCGTTACTTGGACATTTGTGATGGAAACATGGAGGAAGGCTCGATGCGTTGCGACGCCAATATTTCCATTAGAAAGAAAGGAGACAAGCATTTCAATACCCGATGTGAAGTCAAGAACATGAACTCCATTCGCAATGTGCAACGCGCCATTGAATATGAGATGCGTCGACAAATTGAGATTGTGGAGGCTGGTGGTGAAATCAAGCAAGAAACCCGAAGTTTTGATGCTGCAAATGGAACAACCTTCTCTTTGCGCAGCAAGGAGCGCGCGCATGATTACCGCTATTTTCCCGAGCCCGATTTGCTTCCTGTTGTATTGACTGAAGAACAAATCAAAGCTGTTCAAGAATTAATGCCGGCTCTGCCGCAGGCATTGGTCAAAAAGTATATCCAGGATTTGGGATTAACGGAATATGACGCATTGGTCATAACGGCTGAAAAAGAAACCGCACTTTGGTTCGAGCACTTGATTGCGCTCACCACTGAATACAAGACTGCAGCCAACTGGCTGATGGGGCCCATCAAAGCCCTATTGAATGAGCGGGCAATGGACATTCAGGACATGAGCCTCACCCCAAAACAAGTGGCGGGTATCATTGAATTGATCAAATCAGGAAAAATTTCTTCTTCAGCAGCCGCAGAAAAGATTCTTCCCGTTTTGTTTGATCACCCCGAAAAAGATGCTGCCAGTACAGCACAAGAATTGAATTTGGTGCAGGACGCCAATGAAGATGACATCGAGGCCATTGCAAGAGAAGTCATCGCCGCTTGGCCGGATAAAGTAGCCGCATACAAAGCAGGGAACAAAGGACTTCTTGGTCTATTCATGGGCGAGCTCATGAAAAAATCAGGCGGAAAAGCCAACCCCAAAACCGCATCCGGAATCGTACAAAAAATCCTTTCAGAATGAAGAAAATAGTATTCTTTTCACTACTCCTTACTGCATTTTTCAGTTGCAGTAAAGAACAACAAAAAATCAAAGGAACCATTCACGGTGGTGAAGGACAGACCTTATACCTTTACGGATTCCGCGATGGAGAAGACGTGATACTTGACAGCACAGTCATTGGCAAGGACGAGCAATTCGAAATGCGTCCGCAAGCAGGGTTGGTGAAAGACATCTATCGCATTGGACTCAGTGAAAATGATTTTCTCATCTTGATAACAGACAGCACAGAAAGTGTTGAGTTGGAAGGCAAGTTTGGACAACTGCGGAACATGAGCAAAATTATCGGCTCTCCACACACAGAAAAGCTGGCGCAATTGGCGCAAGAGATCAATCCCATCATGGATAGCCTGATGAACACCTTGGCGTTAGAAGAGGAAGATACAAGCTATAAAAAAATCAATCTCGCGCTTCGCAACCAAGTCGAAAAAGCCACATTGAAGTGGTTGGATGGCAATCAATCTGAACCCGGTGCATTGGTGGCTTTGCAATATTTAGATCCCACCCTGCATGGAGATTTGTTCATCAAAGTAGCTGAAGCCTTAAAGAGCACATTATCTGAAAGCGAGTACTTCAACAGTTTTGTTGAATATGTCAACAGCATCGCAGAAGAAATCAATGGCCCCAAGAGACAAGCATTGGAACAAGCGATTGCTGTTGGTAAGGAATTGTCCAACATTACCCTACCCGATCCAAACGGTAAGAATCGATCCTTGACGGATCTTCGCGGTAAGTTGGTGCTCGTTGATTGTTGGGCTTCATGGTGTGGACCCTGCCGCAGGGCCAATCCAGAGGTTGTCTCCATTTACAACACTTACAAAGCCAAAGGCTTCGAAGTTTTCTCAGTTTCATTGGACTCAGATAAAAATGCATGGACACAAGCCATTGTGCAGGATCGATTGTCTTGGCCCAATCACGTCAGTGATCTAAAAGGATGGAAAAGCTTGGTCACCTTCCAGTGGGGCATCGAAGCCATTCCCTACCCCATTCTATTGGATAAATCAGGAAAAGTAATTGCGCATGGCAACGATGCCATGGGAGAAAATCTAAAAAAATTAATCGACAAGAATATTTAAGCATGAAACATACACTTGCCATCATCGCCCTAGTATTTGGTTTAACTGCATGGGGACAAAACAACTACTTCCAACAAGAGGTGAATTACACCTTGACCGTAAAGTTGGACGACCAGAATCATTTTCTATCAGGATATGAAACTTTGGTTTATACCAACAACAGCCCCGATGCATTGGATAAAATCTACATGCACCTTTGGCCCAATGCCTACAAAAACAAGAATACAGCATTGGCCAAACAATTGGCGCGTGACCGCAATTTTGTTTTGTACAGCACCTTAAAAGAAGACAAAGGATTCATTGATTCTTTGGACTTTAAAGTCAATAACGAAAAAATCAATTGGGAGTTGGATGCCCAGCACATTGACATTGGTGTTTTGTATTTAAAACAACCTTTACAACCCGGACAATCCATTACGATCACCACACCCTTTCGTGTAAAATTGCCCAGTGGTAGCATCTCTCGATTGGGCCATATTGGTCAGAGTTATCAGATCACGCAGTGGTACCCCAAACCCGCAGTTTACGATCGCAATGGATGGCACGCGATGCCCTATTTGACGCAAGGTGAATTTTACAGTGAATACGGCAGTTTTGATGTATCCATTACCCTCCCCAAAAACTATGTGGTGGGTGCCACAGGAAATTTACAAACCGCCTCTGAAATGGCATGGCTCGATGAATTAAGCAAAAAAGCTGAGCCTGCTGATTCCATTTCTTTTGGATCGGAATTCCCAGAGAGCAGCAATGAATGGAAGACCATTCAATACAAGCAAAAGAACGTGCATGACTTTGGTTGGTTTGCTGACAAACGTTGGATAGTAAGAAAAGGAAGTGTGGAAACACCTTACACCAAAACCAAAGTGACCACATGGGCCATGTACACACCCGACAACAAACGTGTTTGGAAAAACGCCGTTCAATACATCAACGATGCCACCTACTACTATTCAAAATGGAATGGCGACTATCCCTACACCCAGGTCACCGCTGTGGATGGTACCATTAGCGCAGGAGGCGGTATGGAATACCCCAATGTAACCGTTATCGGTAATGCCGGAGACACTTTGCAATTGGAAACGGTCATCATGCACGAGGTAGGTCACAATTGGTTTTACGGAATTTTAGGAAGCAATGAAAGGGATCACGCATGGATGGATGAAGGATTGAACTCGTTCAATGAAGACCGTTATTTGATGACGAAATATGGATCAAAAAGTGCGAGCATCAACTTTGGAGCAAAGTTCTTGGCCAAGAGTTTTCAATTGCCCTCTTTTGACGCACGCAATCTTTCACAACTCACCTACCTGCTAACGGCAGGTTATGACATCGACCAGCCATTGCGTTGCCACTCCAACGATTATTTGAGCATCAATTACGGTGCTAATGTTTACAAGAAAACGGCTGTTGTATTTTATTACCTCCAACAATATTTGGGAGAGAACATGTTTGACAAGTGCATGCAAACCTATTTCTCACAATGGAAATTCAAACATCCACAACCCTCCGATATCAAAGCCACCTTTGAAAAAACAACGGGACAGGATTTGGGTTGGTTCTTTGATGAATTTATCGAAGGAAAAGGAAAAGCCGATTACACCCTTTTGAATGTTGCTAAAAAACACAACGTCACAAAATTGGATTCTGGCAACAAAGTGGATTATTTCTACCAAGCACGTGTTGTCAATACAGGACAAACAGAAGGGCCATGCTCCGTAACCATTGAATACAAGAATGGAAAAAAAGAAACCAAGTGGACCAATGTTTTGAAACCCGGCCACGTGGGCAAAGTGATTTTCGACATCAATGACTACAACAATCAAACAAAACCATTGGTCAGAATCAATGCGGAGAAATCCATACCTGAAGTGTCGTTGACCAACAACACCATTCGCAAGGGAACCTTGGCCCCGCGTTTTGAAAAACTCGACTTTCAACCTTTCACAGGATTGGCCAACGATCAGTCCACTCAAATTTACTGGATCCCATTATTGGGATGGAACAACTATGATAAAATCATGGCCGGTGTTGTCTTTCACAACAAAACCGTATTCAACAGAAGATGGCAGTGGTCAGTGACACCTTTGTACAGCTTCCATCAGAAAGACATTAGTGGAATGGCCAAAGCCAGTTTGCGATTGGGCAAATTCACATTAGGAGCAAATGCCAAGCAATTCTATTTCGCTGATCTAACCGAAAACTTAAATGGAACCGATGTTTACTTCCATTCTCAATACCAAACCGTAAAACCTTACATCACTTTCAGCACCAAAGGAAGACCTGAGAACTACCACAACAAGTTCAACTTTGATGCCCAGTTAGCAGGAATCGTATTGAAGAAGAATCACGCGACCAACATCACGGGCGCAGAAACCGAAAGCAGTACTTTACAAGACTTTGGTCAAATGACGATACAGTCAGGACGCAATTTCGGTCTACAGCACCGCCTTGACTACACCATGCAATGGACAGGAGCGTTGGTGAATGGAAAATGGGATGGAGATCAGCGAACCACGCAAGTCAAGTATTCATACAATTATAACCGCAACAATGCCAAGCGTACCATCGATTTCATTTTGTTCAATGGAGTCAACAATCACCGTGCATTGGCCAACTTCAATCCAGAAGGAGCCACCGCTGAAACCGACTTCACATTCAACAATTTCTATTCCGGAAGAACGGAATTGGAGGGAGCTTTGAGCCGTCAAATTCAGGACGGACATGGTATGTTGTACACCCCAACGGGAAGAAGATTTGACATCCGAATGATTTCGGGACAAATTCGTTACCGCTTGCCAGTCAAATTCCCGTTGTCTTTGTACACAACCGCGATGTATGGACAGCAAAGCAATATCAACTACATCCTTTCAGACAACCGCATCATGGATCCCAAAAACTTCAACAGTCAATGGTTGTTCAGTTCGGGAATTATCTTGCCAATTGTAAAAGATGTGATTGAAATCTATGCACCTATTGTGATGTCCCAAGAGTTGAAAGATACCCGATCACAAATGAACATCAAGCCCTACCAATACATCATGTTCAAAGTGAATTTGGCCGCCATGGATCCCTTTAAAATTGTAGCCAAGAATTTGGCCCGTTAATGAAGAAAAAGTATTTCATATCGGATTTGCATCTTGGCAGCCCCAATCACGCAGCCAGCTTGGAGCGTGAAAAGAAATTTGTGCGCTGGTTAGATGAGGCTTCCAAAGATGCCGATGAAATATTTTTAGTGGGTGACGTTTTTGATTTTTGGTTTGAATACAAACGTGCTGTACCGCGCGGATTTGTAAGATGTCTGGGGAAAATAGCAGAGCTCACCGATAAAGGAATTCGGATACACTGGTTCACGGGCAACCATGACATGTGGATCTTTGACTATTTACCCAATGAGTGTGGCATCATTTTGCACCGCAAGCCAATTGTCATAGAACACAACGGCCAAAAAATGTACATCGGACATGGAGATGGCCTAGGTCCAGGAGACCACAGCTACAAATTCATGAAGAAATTCTTCGACTCGAAATTGTGTCAATGGCTCTTTGAACGATTGCATCCCAATTTCGGCATTTGGTTGGCCTCTAGCCTTTCCGGATACAGCCGAGGCAAGGGATTGGAAAAGGATAAGATTTTTCATGGCGAACAAGAATGGTTGTTTCAATATTGTCAAAGCATCGAGAAATCAACCCATCACGACTATTATGTTTTTGGACACCGCCACTACCCCAAAATCATGGAGGTCGCAGCCAATAGTCAATACATCAACTTGGGAGATTGGATACAGCACTTCACTTATGCCGTTTGGGATGGGGAGGGGATGAAGATCCTTAAGTAGGGCAAAAAAAAACTGCTTTCATCACCAACACGAGTTTGGGAGAGGAGGAAGCAGTATAACAATACAAATATACATTTTTTTCATCATGGACCAAAATCTAATTCAATACTACATATCACAACCACGATTCGATGCCTTCTTTAACAAAAGCAATCAAAATATTGATGCCGCGGTAAAGTTGTATCAATTGAATATCAGGGTGTCTGAATCTCTTTATCCTAGCTTGTCCGTGCTTGAAATATCACTTCGCAATGCTATTCACGCACAATTAACCACGCACTTCAATGATGAATATTGGTTCCAACATAAGTTACCGATAGAATTCAAATCACATGTGGATAAAGCCATTTCTAAACTTATCAATCAGAAAAAAGAAATAAATTCAAACCGTATAATTGCTGAATTAAGTTTTGGTTTTTGGAATAAACTGTTTGACCGGAACTATGCTCATTCATTTTGGAAACCACTTAGATTAATTTTCAAGAAGGCACCAAAATCTTGTCGAAAAAGAAATATTGTCAGTCAGTATCTTTATCGAGTAAGAAACATGCGCAACAGAATATACCATTATGAACCTGTAATTTTAAATTTAAGTCAACTCCTAATTTGTCAAAATGATATACACTCAATAATCGGTTGGCTTGACCTTGAAGTTTTAGAATGGGTTAAACAGATTGATCGCTTTGAAAATGTCTATAATGAGACAAAAGATTTCGTATCTCAAAATGAAATTAACTTAGTTCCAACTAATTTTAATTGAGTTCTCTTCAATTGTTATACACCCCCTATGCCGACCGAAAACCGCATCAATTGTGGAAAACGCTGGCTTTTTGCTCATAAATCACGCATAAAGTTTTCCTTAAAAAAGAAGGTGTAAACCAAAACTTCGTTGAAATTCGCAGAAACATTTCAGCATGACTAAACGATTTCAATTTTGGTACCTGATCTTGGCTCCAGTGTTCTTTTTGTTGAGTTGGTATATCGGACAACGCCTTCATGAACACTTCATTGAGAACGCCCAAGGCCTTGGTGTGCAGCCCAACCGCTCACTCTGGTATGCCATCATATTCACCAGTGTTTATTTGGCGGCTTTCTTGGTCATCAAAGATTTGTACCCCAATAAAGAAAAAAAATAACCGTTGTAAATTGGTTACAAGCTGAAGTGAAAATATTTGTAAAACTTAAAAATCTAACGCAATGTCTGAAGTAAACAAAGAAAAATTGAAGGCCCTTCAAATGGCCATGGAGAAATTGGAAAAAACATACGGTAAGGGTGCTGTGATGAAATTGGGAGACAATGCCGTTGAAGCAATGGAAGTCATCCCGAGCGGATCAGTGGGATTGGATAGTGCCTTGGGCATCGGCGGTTATCCCAAAGGTCGTATCATTGAGATCTACGGTCCTGAGTCTTCTGGTAAAACGACATTGGCCATCCACGCCATTGCAGAAGCCCAAAAGCAAGGTGGTATTTGCGCCATCATCGACGCGGAGCACGCCTTTGATAAATTCTATGCAGAAGCCTTGGGGGTAGATACCGAAAACCTCTTGATTTCTCAACCCGATAACGGTGAACAAGCATTGGAAATCGCAGACAACTTGATTCGTTCAGGCGCCATTGATTTGATTGTCATTGACTCCGTCGCAGCTTTGACTCCCCGCTCTGAAATTGAAGGAGAAATGGGCGACTCCAACGTGGGTGTTCAAGCGCGTTTGATGTCAAAAGCATTGCGCAAATTGACCGCCTCCATCAGCAAGACCAATTGTTGCTGCATTTTCATCAACCAATTGCGCGAAAAGATTGGGGTCATGTTCGGCAATCCCGAAACGACTACCGGTGGTAATGCCTTGAAATTTTACGCCTCTGTTCGTTTGGATATTCGTCGCTCTACACAAATCAAAGACGGAGAGAATGCCATCGGTAACCGCACCAAAGTCAAAGTGGTGAAAAACAAAGTGGCTCCTCCTTTCCGTCAAGCAGAGTTTGACATCATTTATGGACAGGGCATCTCCTTGTTGGGCGAGATCATCGACATGGGTGTGGACCATAACGTCATCAAGAAAAGCGGAAGTTGGTTCAGTTATGGTGACACCAAATTGGGTCAAGGACGCGATGCGGTGAAGCAATTGTTGGAAGACAATCCTGAATTGAAAGAAGAAATCGAAGCCAAGGTGAGAGCGGCCATTTCAACCGCCAAAGCCAACGCTTAATTCTCCCCTTTTTCGAAAACGCGAAAGTGGGTTTTTAGACATCATTACCAAAGAACAAGGACTGCTGAGGCGGTCCTTGTTTTTTTGTACACTTTTCACTGGGGCTCTTTGTATTTTCGTAAACCAAATGAAACAAATGCAGAAAGCAATAATCACCTGGATAGGAATGGCACTGACCGTGATGGTTTGGACAGCCTGTGGCGGAGGAAATGCACCCGAGATGATGACCAGCGCCAATGGTCCAGATGCCACATTGGATTCCCTCAACCAAGCCATCAAGAATGAGCCCGACAACTACCAACATTACATTGCCCGTTCCAAATACCTGAGCAGCAAACAACGCTTTGCAGATGCCTTGCGTGATTTGGATCGCGCCTTGGGTTTGGACAGCACTCAAGCAGAGATTTACGTTGAGAAAGGCGAGTTGTATTGGATGCAAAAAGATGTCAAGAATGCTTACATCCAATACAAAAAATCGGTCGAAAAAAACAACCAATACGTTCCTGGTTTGATCAAAACTGCTTCCATCGAAATTGTATTAAACAACTACGACCAAGCATTGAAATATTTGGATGATGCCTTGAAAGTGGAAGTCACCAATCCCGAAGCCTATTACTTCAAGGGAAGACTATTCAAGACCAAAGGAGATACGGCTACGGCCATATCCTCCTATCAAACTGCGGTGGAATTGAATCCAAAATTCTATGATGCCTATGTCGAGTTGGCCTTGTTGGTGGCCAAGCAGAAGAATGATTTGGCGGATGAGTATTACAAAACTGCCATTGGGGTTCGGCCCAGGAGTGTTGAAGTATGGTACAACCGCGCGATGTTTTTGCAAGAGAATGGCCACCGCAATACGGAGTATTATCCTAGAGCCTTGGCGTGCTACGACACCATCGTTCAAATCGACAAGAATTTCGCAGCTGCGTATTACAACAAAGGATACATCTACTGCACCTATTTGAATGAATACACCAAGGCCATCGAGCAGTTTACGCAAGCCATTTCCTTGTTCCCATCGTATTTCCAGGCGTACTACAGTCGTGGCATCTGTTATGAAAAGGTGAACAACAGAAAGCTCGCTTTGGCGGACTATGAGCAAGCCCTAAAAATCAAACCCGACTATGATGCAGCAGCGTTGGGAAAGGGAAG
>JBDKGG010000117.1:0-8883 GCA_039798325.1 Bacteroidota bacterium | reverse complement strand
CCTTTTACTTTTGAACGCAAACTATCTGGAAGATCGTTCATCATCTCGGCTACTTTCTGTGTTTCGTTCACCTTTGCAGCACGCTCTAACAAACGGCTATGCAAATAGAATACATCACCAGGATAAGCCTCACGTCCGGGTGGACGACGCAACAACAATGACACCTCACGGTAAGCCACAGCCTGCTTAGACAAATCATCATAAACAATCAATGCTGGACGACCTGTATCACGGAAGTATTCTCCAATGGCACAACCTGCAAATGGCGCATAGAACTGCAAAGGCGCCGGATCAGCTGCCGTAGCTGCAACAACAACCGTATAGGCCATTGCGCCAGCATCTTGCAACATCTGCACAGTACCTGCTACTGTAGAACCCTTTTGTCCACAAGCAACATAGATACAGAATACAGGCTCCCCTTTATCATAAAACTCTTTTTGATTGATAATGGTATCAATCGCAACAGTAGTCTTTCCTGTTTGACGGTCACCAATGATCAACTCACGCTGACCACGACCGATTGGAATCATCGCATCAATCGCTTTGATTCCGGTTTGCAATGGCTCCTTTACAGGCTGACGGTAAATTACCCCAGGTGCTTTACGCTCCAAAGGCATTTCAAACAATTCACCTGAAATAGGACCCTTACCATCAATGGCTTCACCTAAGGTATTCACCACACGTCCAATCAACCCTTCACCTGCATTGATGCTGGCGATGCGACCGGTACGCTTAACAGACGCACCTTCCTTCAAATCTCCTGCTGGACCAAGTAATACAGCACCCACATTGTCCTCTTCCAAGTTCAATGCGATACCTTTTACTCCGTTTTCAAATTCAATCAATTCTCCTGATTGAACGTTGGAAATTCCATAGATGCGTGCAATACCATCACCTACTTGAAGGATGGTACCCACTTCTTGGATATCCGCTTGGGTTTTTAATCCTGCGAGTTGCTCTCTTAGGATGGCTGAAATTTCGCCTGGTTTAACCTCTGCCATAATTTTTGTTTTGTCAAATATTACAATTCAGAAACGTACTCGTTCTCTGAAAAATCTCTTTTAAGTTGTTTGATTTGGCTCGCAATCGATGCGTCCAATTGTTTGTCACCAACGCGAATGATGAATCCACCTATCAAGGCGGCGTCAACTTTTTCTTGTATGGTCACTTTTTCTGTAGTCAGTGACTGAGCCTTGCTCAAAATGGCTTGACGCGTCGCATCATTCATACTCTCTGCTGTTGTCACATAAGCCAACACCTCATTGTTGTGCTTGCGCACCAACGACGTAAATGACTCTGCAATCCCTTTCAGAAAAGACTCTCTACCTTTTTCAGTCATCAAATGAATAAACTGATGGGTAGTTGAATGAATATTGGATTGAAAAACCTTGTCCAACACCTTTAATTTGGTGTCGCCCTTTACAACAGGACTCTTCAACATCAATTCCAAATCGCGGCTAGCCAAAATAGTAGCATGAAGCATGGCCATGTCCTTGGACACAGCCTCCACTTCCTTGCGCTCAATGCACAAGTCTAACAATGATTTAGCGTATCGGTATGCGATTCTTGACATCTTAGTTGGCTTTCAATTCTTCAATCAATTTGCTGTTCAAGGCATTTTGCTTTTCAGCATCAGACAACTTGTCTTTCACCAATTGCTCTGCAATTTGAATAGACAAACTGGCCACTTGATTCTTCAACTCCTGGATGGCCGCCTTTTTTTGGGTCTCAATCTCGCGCTGGGCATTGGCCAACATCGCAGCACCTTCTTGTGCAGCTCTGTCCTTGGCCTCCACGCGCATTCTATCGCCAATTTCTTTGGCCTCTTTTAAAATGCGATCACGCTCTTCACGCGCCTCTTTTAAAAGCTGCTCATTGCCTGACCTCAATGAAGCCATTTCTTCCTTGGCCAATTCAGCTTGCTTCAATGCATTGGCAATACCTTGCTCGCGTTCTTCTAACGTTTGCAAGATAGGGCCCCAAGCCATCTTTTTCAAGATAACAAGGACAGCAATGAACGCAATAGACGCCCAAAAGACTGTGCCCACGGAGACACTTAACAATCCTTCCATGAGAATTAAAATTTATGTTTAGAGCAGTGGGATTATCCCAATGCTACCAACAAACAAACGATAACTGCGAAAAGAGCAACACCCTCAACCAACGCTGCGGCAACGATCATGTTGGCACGCAAATCGCCAGTTGCTTCTGGTTGACGAGCAATAGACTCTAATGCTGAGCTACCGATACGGCCTACACCGATACCAGCACCAATTGCTGCACAACCTGCTCCGATTCCAGCTAATCCTTGTTGGATTCCTGCTTCTAATAAAACTGATAATAGTTCCATTTTTGTTAATTTATGGTTTTTATTGATTTGTTTTCTAATTAATGGTGATCCCCTTCGTGGTGGTGTTCTTGGGTAGCATCCCCAAAGTACAACGCCGCCAACAAAGTGAATACATAAGCTTGTAAAAAGGCTACCAACAACTCGATGAAGAACATGAAGATCATGAACAACACCGCTCCTACTCCCACTCCATATCCTGCCACTGCACTGGTATGTCCAAACAACAACACCAATCCAACAAAGGCCAAAATGATGATGTGTCCCGCGGTAATGTTCGCTGTTAAACGAATCATCAATACCGTTGGCTTAATGAAGATACTCAACATCTCAATCGGAACCAAGATCAACTTGATTCCAAAAGGAATACCCGGAGGCCAGAAGATATGTCCCCAATAGTGACCATTTCCACTGACAGATGTAATGATAAAGACCAACGCGGCCAATACCAAAGTAATGCTCAATGTTCCAGTGATGTTGAATCCTCCCAAGAAAGGAATCAATCCCAACATATTACACATCCAAATGAAAAAGAATACCGTCAACAAGAATGGCATATAAACCCCCGCCTTCTTTTTTCCGATAGAAGGTATAGCTACCTCATCACGAACGAATAAGATGAATGGCTCGATGGCATTTTGCAATCCTGATGGCGCTTTGGATGATCCTCCATTCTTGTACTTGGCCGCAACAGAACGGAAAATAAACAACATCAAAACAATGATAAACAACATTCCAAAAACCGACTTGGTGATGGAAAAATCCATGGGCTTCTCATGACTTGCCGCATGCTCATCATGTTCATGACCAACTTCACTAGCGATAACTATAGACTCATGGTGATTCTCATAAGTAACACCGGAAGCTGCTGTATAAGGCTTGAACTGCAACTCACCGTGTTCATCAAAACCATTCCAAAAAGCACTGGACATAAACACTTCCAAATGACCGTGGTTCCATAAAATTACCGGAAGCGGCATATACAATTTTCCAATGAAATGAATTTGATGTCCATCACTGATGTGGTGCATGATCATCTCCCCTGGATTGAATTTCTCCTCCTCAGCAGCACCTGGTTGAACAACCTCTGTTGCATGCAAAGTATCTGTTGTGTGCTCAGCATGGTGTGTTTGAGCAAAAGCGAATTGCCCTAACAACATGAAACTGACACAAGCGATTATTCTTAACATACTTCCTTTATTTTCAAGACTTTGCGTCCCTTTAGCAAAATTTAGCGGTGCAAAAGTAATCATGAAAGCACAATTCTTCAGCAGAAAAAAAAGAATATTTATCAATATTTCTTTCTTTTACTCAGATTGAACGTCAACAAGATAATAATTCTTCTTCCCCCTCTGCAAAAGCAAATACCTTTCATTCAATAAATCCGAGGTCTCAACCATTTGTTCCGAGCCTACTTTCTGTTTATTTAAGCTGATACTATTCTCTTGCAATGCTCGTCTCGCCTCACCATTACTGGCCAAAAACCCACTTTTCACCAATAGCTGAGCAATGGGTATTCCTGCCGCCAATTCCTTCAAATCCAACTTCCCCTGTCCTACACCTTCAAAAATTTCTTGAATGGCTTGATTATCGAGACTCCTCATGGCATTGATGTCCGCATTACCAAACAAAATTTGACTGGCACCAATGGCTTGCTCCAAGGCCTCCTTGCCATGAACCCGCTCGGTTACTTCCTCCGCCAATGCCTTCTGCAACAATCTTCTTCCAGGATCCTGTTCATGCTCTGTGATGATGGACTCAATCTCCTCTCTTGATTTCAAAGAGAATATTTTCATATATCCTGGGGCATCCCCATCTGCTGCATTCAACCAGAACTGATAAAATTTATAAGGTGAAGTGCGCTGAGGATCTAACCAGATGTTTCCGCCTTCTGTCTTACCGAACTTGGTTCCGTCCGATTTCTTAATGAGCGGCGTTGTCAATGCAAAAGCTTCTCCACCATCCATTCTTCGGATAAGTTCAGTCCCCGTGGTGATGTTTCCCCACTGATCACTCCCCCCCATTTGCAACTGTATACCGTGGTGTTTCCACAAATAGTAAAAATCGTATCCTTGAATCAACTGGTAGGTAAACTCAGTAAAACTCATCCCCTCATGGTTCCCCCCTGAAATCCTATTCTTTACTGAATCTTTGGACATCATATAGTTGACGGTGACACGCTTTCCTACATCACGAATGAAATCCAAAAATCCAAAATCTTTGAACCAATCATAGTTATTTACAATAACTGCTTTATTCTCCCCCTCAAAGCTCAAGAATTTCTCCAGTTGTCTTTTTTGACAATTTTGATTGTGTCTTAAAATCTCTTCAGACAACAAGTTGCGCTCTTGGGATTTTCCAGATGGATCTCCTATCATACCTGTTGCTCCTCCAATCAAGGCATAGGGCTGATGCCCTGCTTTCTGGAAATGCATCAGGGTCATGATCTGCACCAAATTGCCCACACCCAATGAATCCGCAGTGGGATCAAAACCAATGTAGGCCTTGCACATGCCCTTATTCAGTTGCTCTTCCGTTCCGGGCATGGCATCATGCAACATTCCCCTCCACTTCAATTCTTCTACAAAATTTGTTTTCATCGCTTCAAAAATAATGCATTATAAGCTGGGGATAACACGCTCCAATTGAATCCCCCTGGATCCTTTGATCAAAATGGTTTTACCAGATACGGGATGCTCATGTATCCAAAGATTCAAATCATCCACTGATTCAAAATAAGGAAACACCTGGCTCCATGGTTGGAAAGCGGAACCGACCAAAATAGCCGACAAATTCAATTCCTGAATCAATTGCACCATTCTTTCATGCTCCTGGTAACTGTATTCCCCCATCTCTCTCATCTCTCCAACAATTGCCAATGTAGCCCTATCCTTTATTGTGCTCAGATGTTTCAACGCATGTTCCAAACTGGTCGGGTTGGCGTTGTATGCATCGATAATCAATTGATTACGGTCTGTCTCTTTCCATTGTGACCGCATATTCTCCGGAACATATCGCGCAATGGCCTGCGTGGCCTCATGCATGTCTACCCCAAAATAACTCCCCAATTCCAATGCTGTTTGGATGTTAAACACATTATAGGTTCCTGTCAACTGGGTTGTAAATTGGATGGGCCCGCTGTCGCCTTCCAATGTCAACGCCATGCCATTGGTTAAATCCTTTTCGAACAAGGTAAACCGCTCTCCATAGGGATGAATGCGCATGCCTTCTGTTACCTCTTTCATGAAGGGCAATTGTAGGTTGGCGAAGATTTCCCCATCGTGATTATGCAAAAAATCAAACAATTCCTTCTTTCCCTTTTTTACACCATCCTGCCCGCCAAACCCTTCCAAATGGGCTTTACCAATGTTGGTGATCACACCATGTGTGGGCATTGCGTATTGACAATAGCTGGCGATCTCCTGTTGGTGATTGGCCCCCATTTCAATAATGGCCAATTCTAGATGCTTTGGAGCAGACAATATGGTCAATGGAATGCCAATGTGGTTATTCAAATTGCCCTTGGTAGCATGAACAAGATACTTGGTCGCCAAAACATCGCGAACCAGCTCTTTGGTGGTGGTCTTCCCATTGCTGCCTGTAATGGCCAGAACAGGACAATTCCAGCTCATTCGATAAAGCTTGGCCAATTGCTGTAGTGCGTCCAATGCATCTTGTACAATAAGACAACGTTCATCCTTGATACCGCGGTCTTCATCACCTACAACCCGACCAGCTCCCGAATCAATGGCGCGCTGAAGAAAATCATTCCCATTGAAATGCTCTCCTTTCAATGCAAAAAACACGCACCCTGGCGTTATGCTCCTTGAGTCGGTGGTGACAACGGGGTTTTCCAGAAAATAGGCCAACAAATCTTGCATCATGATGGGCAAAAATAAAAATCCCCTGACATGCAGGGGATTTAATTTATTAAGTTTTCAAATACTATTCGTCATCTTCACCTCTTGAACCAATTCCGGTTGGGCTACCCACACGGGTCATGGCACATCGGAAACCTAGAGTCGATAATGATCTTCTTTCATCCAAATATCTTCTGGTTCCAGGGATGGTGTAATAAGCACGATCTCTCCAACTTCCACCTTTGATTACACGAGAGCGGTTGTTGACCAATGTGGTTCTGCCCCAATCGTACATCCGGTTTTCATCTTTCTCCATTTCCACTTGGTTCTCTTTGGCATAAATTGAACTCTGATAATCCCCGTCCAAGTAATCGATGTTGTCAGATTTCTGATAATTTCTGCGATCGATATTCTCCTCTACGTTCACATTTCTCATGCGCTGATTACCGGAAGTATTGGTGATATAATCTGCAATCGCATCGCGTAAATCTGGAGCAATCACCGCTTCTGAACTGGTCACCTCTTCCATGATTTCACCCATCTTCTCTTGGGCTTCATCGTATTTACGCTCCTTGTTCTTGACTTTGGCATCATCAATCTTTGTTCTCAAACTGGTCAACAACTGCTGATCTTGGGTAGTCAAATGCTCTTCTAAAATGGCCTGACGCTCGTACTTGGTCAAGAAAGAATCCACACCTGCCACATCGTAGAAGTTCTTGTCGTACTTGTCCGCAATGGTACCGTCATTGTTCAACACCTTTGTTTGATACACGTTACCACGGAATGGACGGAAGTCAGACTTGTCTTCTGGAGACAAAGGACGGTAAACATCCAACACCCACTCTGATACGTTACCCGCCATGTTGTACAATCCATAATCATTGGGTGGGTACGCATAAACAGGAGCAGAAATTTCAGCGTTATCGTTCAAAGCACCGGCAACCCCCATGAAGTCACCATTTCCACGAACAAAGTTGGCGCGAATAGAACCGAAGTAAGAACCATCGGTACCGTCATTTCTTACGAAGTGACCATCCCATGGATAAGAACGACGATCAGTCACCAATTCTTGGAAAGAGTTACCAATCAATCCCAACGCTGCATACTCCCACTCTGCTTCGGTAGGCAGGCGGTAATTGGGCAACATCATTCCATCTTCCATGCGCACACGACGGAAACCTTTTCCATCTTCATTCTTGGCATTGACATCCTTTAAACCAGGAGACTTTTGCTCCCCTTGGTATTGACCTGCATAGTACGTTTGCGTAGTAAAATGCTCATCAGCCGTTTGGGCTGCAGTGTTCCATTTCAAGATTTTTTCACGAACCAAAATGAACTCATTCACACGGTCTGTTCTCCATTGACAATAGTCATTGGCCTGCAACCAGTTTACACCAACAACAGGATATTCCTGATATGCCGGATGACGCAAATAGTAGTCAACAAAAGGCTCGTTGAACTCCATTTTCTCACGCCATACCAAGGTATCTGGCAAAGCACGATTGATCAATTCAGGATACTCATCTCCGTATACCAATTTCAACCAAGTCAAATAATCCAACCAATACTGATTGGTCACCTCGGTCTCATCCATATAGAATGAAGAAACGGTAACGCGACGGGCTACATTGTCCCAAGCAAACTTCAAGTCCTCTTCAACGCTTCCCATGGTGAAGGTTCCACCCTCAACCAATACCAAGCCAGGACCAGTTTCTTGTTCTCTGTACTTCATCTTAAAGAATCCGCCATTCTCAGGCGTGTTATACTCCCAAGCCGTAGCACCGGAAGTATTTTTCTTACACGAAGTCATTACTTGTGAGCAAACAAGTAAGAACAAAAGCGCAAAATAAATTGAACGATTTTTCATGATTTCCTATTTATTTATTTCTACCTAAACTCTTGATTAAAACGATGGACATGCTACAGATCTGAATTTAATCTTCCTTTTCACACAAGGAAAATTGATCACCACTGAAATCTCATGTGATCCCCCTGTTGAAGGCGTTAACTCAGAAATGGTAATGTCATAGCTATAACCAAAATTGATAAAGTCTGTTTTTACTCCCAAAGTTGTGATGAAGGAATCGCGGTAGCTATTGCCAAACATGAATCCTCTGAACCACACACCAGCGACGATGGGGCCCTTGTTAACGTAAGTTCCAAAGTTTAATTGTTGAAACTCACCCTGTCTGCGATATAAAATGTTGGGAGAGATGTAAGAGGTCTCACCTTTGAATGATCGTTTAAAGGGCAATAAGGCTCCAATGTGGCCTGTGTATTTCATCGGCAAACGGCTTGTACCAACGATAAGAGACTCATTGGGTTCAGTCAAATGATGCACCGCTCCACCGAAATAAAGTTTATCCGTAAACCCGATTACACCTGCCGAAAAATCCATTCCTGAAACTTTCCCCCCTCTGGGAACATCTGCTGTTTCATAAATGAACCCTTTTCTTGGATCAATCATGTCTCCAAAAGTCAATTTGCTCCAATCCAAAGACTTCTGAAAATAAGTAACCTGTAAAGCTGCCTTCATGGCGAACTTTCTACCGATTGGCTGCTGATAAGAGTAAACACCGCTAATGGTATTGGAAGTAAGCGTGCTCTGGGCGGCGCGATCGTTCATGAACATAAAACCAATTCCTCCTCGAGCTGCATCCACATGTTGGTCATATG
>JBDKGG010000116.1:0-3440 GCA_039798325.1 Bacteroidota bacterium | reverse complement strand
AAAACACCCGGGTTAATCGCAGGATCTAAGTCATTACAATCGCCTTCACAAACGGTCCAATTATCCCCGTCTACATCGAAGCCGTTATCAATGGTTCCATTACAATCATCGTCAATTCCATTGCATATTTCCGATACACCTGGATTCAAATTAATATCGCTATCGTCACAATCTCCTCCTGTCATTGACATATTAGGACCCTCTTGACAAGCCAAAATTGGGAAGTTCAAATCTCCATATCCGTCAGCATCCTGATCAACATAATAGGTATTCAAGGCCAAACCGTTATCAATCACCCCATCACAATCATCGTCAACTCCATTGCACAATTCGGCAGTTGGATAAATGCAACTTCCATTGTCTTGAAAAACACAAGGATTAAAATTACAAGCCGTAGTGTCCATGCAGCCATAGACCATAGGGTCATTATCTAAAATCGTAATGATCGCTGATCCGCCCAATAAACTAGCATTCTGAGGATTGTTGAGCACAATATTAAAGGTTTCTGTTTGCTCAAACATGGCATTGTCAATGATGGGAACTAGAATGATCCCGCTGCTCGCACCAATCGCAAAACTCAACGAACCTGAAACACCTGTAAAATCACTTCCATTTACTGCTGTAACATTTGAAAATGAATAATCGACCGTTGTAACAGAAGTCAAATTTCCAGATCTAGTAACAATCACCTCAGCATTTCCAACTTGCTCATTTACGGAAATATTTGCTACGGTTAACTTCGCCAATGAACTCAGATAATTATTTAATATGGTCAGCATAGACGCTGAGTTTCCTGTAACCTGGCCATTCTCGATATTGAGCGTCCTGCCTCTAAATGTTAAACCAATGTATTTTGACGGACTAATGTTGTAAACCTGATTCTGTCCGTTGTTGTAAATAACAATATTTTGATTCACTCCCACATTGGGTTTAAATATCATTGTTGATGGACTGTTGCCGCTTGGCGCTCTCCACTTGATGAAACCAGGAATCAAGTATTCCATTCCCGAGGCGTCTGTGAGCTTCACTTGCCCGGGGATATCATTACCCTGACTTACATAAATGGTCTGTGGAGAATCTTGAACAAATTGTACTTTAGAAACACCAACACTTTGAATATACAAGCAATTCGAAGCAGAGTTGTTTCCTGATGCATCACCCAAAAAGCCCAATGTAAAAGGCGCCGTTAAAATGTTTTGAGACGAAAGATTCACGGCAAAAAAAGCCATGAACAAAATCAATAATTGTTTCTTCATTTAATAAATAATTAAAAACCAACTCCTTACGAAGTTATGAACAAAGATAAGCTAAAAAGTGAATAAGACGTATAAAATTCTATCGTTTTGATAATTTCTCTATCCACCCCATGAAAATTTCAGGGGTAATCTCTAGTCTTTTCCTCGAAAAATCCATATCACCAACCTCATTCATTGGAACCAGATGGATATGGGCATGTGCCACCTCTAATCCAATCACAGCAACACCCACTTTTTTGCATTCAAAGTTAGCTTTCAAGGTTCGTGCAACACCTTGCGCAAACTTCATCAGTTCTGCTAGATCTTCATGCTCCAAATCCCAAAAATAATCAACCTCCTTTTTTGGAATCACCAAGACATGCCCTCTGGCTATGGGTTGAATGTCAAAGAAAGCCAAATGATTTTCATCTTCTGCTACCTTGTAGCAAGGAATTTCACCAGAAATAATTTTTGAAAAAATTGTTGCCATCAACGATTTATATCCAAGATTTCAAAGTCAATCAATCCCGCTGGAATTTGCACCTTAGCCACGTCTCCAACCTTTTTACCCAATAATCCCTTTCCAATGGGTGAATCAACACTGATCTTCTTCTCCGCCAAATTGGCCTCATTTTCTGCAACCAATGTGTACTCAACCACAGTATTTGTCTTCAAGTTTTTTATTTTCACACGAGACAAGATATACACTTTGGAGTTGTCCACTTGTGTTTCATCAATCAATCGGGCATTGGCCACCAAGTCTTCCATTTTTGCTATTCGCGCTTCAAGCAATCCCTGCGCTTCCTTGGCAGCATCATACTCCGCATTCTCAGACAAATCACCTTTGTCCCGGGCCTCAGCAATTTGCTGACTGATCTTGGGTCGCTCAACTGTTTTCAAGTTGTGCAACTCATCTTTCAATTTCTTCAATCCTTCGGCTGTGTAATAGGCTATGCTCATGGCTCAATTGTTTTAGAAAAAAAAGAAACCCCTAGAGGTTTCTTTTACAAAGATATGTCTTTTTTTTATTACAAAGTCAAATGCAGTCCCATGCTATGAACCCCATTAAAAGGGTTGGTTGTACGGTAGGAATAATCCAACCCGATGAATCCACCATTGTTCATGGGCATCTGCACAGTTAATCCAGCTGTTGGTCCCGTAAATACAGTAGTACGGTCCTCGGCAGACTTCAACCCATTCTCCCACTGGTATCCCATTCTATAGATGAAACGATCTTTCAGATTAAATTCTCCACCCACACCCCATTGATCCTTGGTGAAGGAATTGGATGTGTATTGAAAATTGCTCGTCAATTTTGCGTTCTCGGAAAAAATGAAATCATAGGCAAAACCCACGTTGACCAAAGATGGCAACTCATATTTCTCAGAACGTTGCTCAACGGTTAATGAAGTTCCATTCGTAGGTATTGTTGCGGTAATCGTCATACCATCTCCTTTGTAGCGCATAGGCGGTCCTACGTTTCTCAATGATATTCCAAATCTTACATTGTCATTCTCTCCGGTTACATAACGAATACCCGCATCAAAAGAAACACCTTGTGAGCGAACATTATAAATGGCTTCAGATATAAGCCTTACGGTTAACCCGCCATAGATACTGTTCGAAAAAGCCTTGGCATACGACATACCAATATTCGTGTAGGTAGGAGAAAATGATCCAATTCCTCCTTCCGGCAAATTCTCTTCAGTGATCTCCAAATCACCAAAATTCATGTTGGTTACTGAAAGTCCCAAAACGCCAGACTCTCCAACTTTTTGTCCGAATCCAAAAGCATTAATCTTAATTCCTGTGCCCACCAAATAATTGGAAGATGAGAACAACAATTCTGTTTTATTGACAAACGCTAAGCCTGCTACATTATTGAAAGAAGCTTCAATTCCATTGATGGAAGCCATGGCTGAGTATCCCAATCCTGCACTGCGTGCCCATGGGTTAACCAATAGATGTCCAGCACCTGCTGATCCCGCACGATCTGGATTACCTGCTACTGCAGTCAATACTGTACTTGCAGCGATAATCAATGTGGCAATATTCTTTTTCATTTTTTCTCTTTCAAATTCAATTAGAAATTATCCAAATCCACGGGTCGCATTACGCCGAACCACTTCAAGATTTTCTCTCCAACACCGGGGACATTAACGTGTATGATGTACGTTCCTGAGGCGATTGGAATGTTCTTGCCAT
>JBDKGG010000115.1:0-4817 GCA_039798325.1 Bacteroidota bacterium | reverse complement strand
CCAAAACCGCATCTGGCGCTATACATAATCCGCTTCCAAACCACTGGGCATTGCAAATGGCCAAAAGAAATAGTTTTTCTTTTTGTGTTTTATTACCATCCATAAAAAACGTCGCTGGACTTGCCTTGAAACGAAAGAAGGATTTAATGATATTTTTCTGATAAGTCAAAAAAGGTCCCCAACTTCTAGAATCATGGGCTATTCCCTGAACAACACTTCCTCCGATTCCAATATCAGTAACATTCAATCCATATTTCACCATACTTTTCGTCTCCACAAGCAGCGTATCACATGGCTTGATGTATCCACTTTGAATGGCAGATTTAACTTCCTCCCAAGTCCCTTTTAATCCAAGCGTTTTGACAAAATCATTCCCAGTTCCAAAAGCCAATATTGAAATGGGTGTAGACGATTTAGCCTGCATCCAACCATTCAAACAATCATGCAAAGTGCCATCTCCTCCGCATGCCACTATGGCATGAAAAGACTGAGAAATCAAATGTTCTTTGACCAACTCAGCAGCGTGACCTGTAAATTCTGTAAAAACTACTTTCGATTTCCACTCATTCAAGGATAATACCTCCCTCCAAATCCTTTTCCAAGATCCCGAATTTCTCAGTCTTCCATGTACTATAAAAAGCACAGATTTCATCGAACAACAATCTCATCAACGAACAACCAACTAGGCTCTCCGGGAGCGTCATGCCAATCTGGACATTTTCCAATAGATAGCGCTTTTATCTTGACATAACGACCCATAAAAAAACCATAAGGAGTCATTTCCTCAGCCAATACCTTTGAACTTACAGGAAATTCACCTGACTCATTGGCTTTGATTCTCTTGCCAGGCTCATCCATTTTCAATAACTGCCAATTGTTTTTATCGACAGAAATGAAATAGGATACTGACTCAGGCCGAAAAATCCATGCGTTGGCGTAATGGAACCATCTGGTGCTCAATTCTGTTATGCTCTCCACTTTACCCAAGTCAATGATCATTTCCATGTCCTTGCCTTGAGCAGCCTGCCAATGACCATCCCTGAAATTGCTGCTGCCCAAGCAGCCATTGACCAATCCTTTGGCACCCCCGCCCAAGTAGGCATTGCTGGGTGTGTAGTTCAATTCTATCTCCTTACCCAAAGCCAAATGATTGGCGTAAATCTTGGTTTCCCACTTCGTTTGCTCACTTCCTTGTGGTTTCATACCCACCTTAAAATTAATTTTCTCTCCTCTACCAATTTCAATAGGCCCAGAAACTTCCAGGACATCCTTGACCTCCTCAATGGAATTGGAATCAAAATGAGTTGTTGTATAAAACAACGATAAATCCTCTTGTTGTTTTTGCACATCCACCAACAATCTATCTCCTTCAATGTGTGAAACAAACTGAATGGGTGTAGTCAAGAAACCATACCTCACCTTGCGTTTATCCAACAGTGGGAAATGACGCTTCAATCGACTCTGAAACTCAACAGCATCGCGCTCTTTGGGATAAGTCCAGAGCACTTCTGACAAGGCAATCAGTCTTGGGAAAATTTTGCTTGTGACCTCCGCTTCTGGAGCTCGCTCTGTCCACATGTTGCCTTCTGCTCCCAAAATGAAATTCTGTTTATTCAATGGTAAATCAGCGGGGATGGGATCAAATTCATACACTTTCTTGGTATCTATACCATCCAATCCGTAATCCAAATAGCAATGACTGGTTGGAGACATCACAACTGCGTGATTTGCCATGGCCGCATCGAAACCACCTTGTATGCCCCGCCAAGATTGTATCACCGCTCCTGACGGTATTCCACCCTCCAGAATTTCATCCCAACCTATGACATCTTTTCCTTTTGTTTTGAGATAAGCTGCCATCTCCTCTATTAACCAAGTTTGTAACTCGGCTTCATTTTTCAGATGATGATCCTTGATTCTTTTTTGGCATTTATCACAATGTTCCCATCTCACCTTTGGAGCTTCATCTCCTCCGATGTG
This sequence comes from Bacteroidota bacterium, assembly GCA_039798325.1. Lineage (GTDB taxonomy): Bacteria > Bacteroidota > Bacteroidia > Flavobacteriales_D > Sanyastnellaceae > CAMCTV01. Next base: position 2,837 of record JBDKGG010000115.1, on the reverse strand, counting down.
AATGTATGGACCTGGGAACAGTGCTGAAACCTCATCCATCACATCTTTTAAGAACTGCAACGTTTTATCGTTTCCAGCACAATAAATGTCCTTAAACACTCCCCATTCTGTTTCCACCGGAATTTGTTTTCCCGTACAACTTAACCAAGGATAAGCCGCTATGGCTGCTACACTATGACCAGGCAATTCAATCTCTGGGATGATGGTAATGTGCAGACGGTTGGCATATTGCACAATATCCCGAATTTGGTCCTGCGTATAAAATCCTCCGTAGGGCTGTCCATTCACGGTGCGGTAGGCGCCCACCTTGGTCAATTCCGGATATTTCTTTATCTCGATACGCCATCCTTGATCTTCCGTTAAATGCCAATGAAAAACATTCATTTTGTACAAAGCCATCGTGCTCAATGTCTCCTTAATCTTATCGATGCTCATGAAATGTCGACCACAATCCAATAGCAATCCACGGTGCTTGAAACGTGGCTCATCCATTATCACCCAGGCATCCCAAGAGAACGCATTATCGTCCTTGCCTTTTTTCAAAGGCGTCATTTGAACCAAAGAAAAGACACCATGCAACATGCCTTCAGCAGAACTTGCGGTAACGTATGCTTTGTCTTTATTGACAACCAACTCATAACCTTCTAAGGCCATTGTTGATGACGCTTGGGACAACAAAATTCCCTTCACGGCATCTTTCCCATTCCATACATTTATTTTTGGCAGAAATTCACGGTGAATCAATATTTGCTGTGCCAAAATCTCGGCCTCATTCAAGAATTGCTTTTCTGTCCAAATGAACCATTGACCATCAATTAACTCCAACTGATCCTTGATAGGAACATAACTTTTAACTGGTCTCGGAATAATTTGAGCTTGCGAAAACAAACTCAATACCATCAAAACAGATAATACTTTAATGCGTTTCATTGTGATAAAATTTTTCTAATGGATGATCTGTTTGTAACGGAATAAATGTTCCCATCACGCCTAGGTATTGGTACTGACCATCTCCAAGCTCAATGGTTTGCGTGGTGAAAAAATAATAATCTCGCGATTGTAAGAGTTTGCCCAATGCTTGCATCATGAAATCCTTTTGAATCTTCACCACATCCACCATCACTGGATCACTTGAAATTTTTTCTGATTGCACATTGATTTCTTCTTGAGCCAATGCAAGAAAATCTGCCTCAGTGGGCTTGGTATATCGAGCAACAACCATCAAGACGCACAAAAAAAACAGCGTCATTAAAATCCATTTTTTCATGTCCTATAGCATTTTGATACCACCACCAAACCAGCTGTTTCCGTTCTTAATCGGGCATTGCCCAGAGATATAGGAACTCCTCCCAACTGAACGACATCCGAAATTTCCTTGGTACTAAAATCACCCTCTGGACCAATCAATACATGGGGATTGATTCCATGGCATTCCGACCAAGGCGTTTTATCAGATGGTTCACAATGTGCGATAAAAACAGACCTTCCAGCCAAACTCTTTAATAGGTCATTCCAATTTTCAAATGAAGCCAATTCCGGCAACCATTTTCTTTGACTCTGCTTCATAGCAGAAATCGCAATTCTGGTCAAACGATCCATGGAATACTTTACCCGTTCAGTGTATTGAGTTGTTATTAAATTCAAACTAACCAAGCCCATTTCCGTTGCTTTCTCCAACATCCATTCGATGCGATCCACTTGCTGCGTCATGGGGATGTACAAATGCACTCCATTCTCCCGTTCATAAAATTTGATTTCATCCAAAGGCGCTATAGAGGGTCTTTTGTCCTGCAGGTGAAACACCCATTGCTGCGCGTTTCCTGCACCGTCCAATAAGCAAATGGTTTCACCTGATTTTATCCGAAGCGCCTTCATGTGACGCCACTCTTCCTCTGACAAGGCTTCAGCACCAAGTGCAATCAATTGAGGGGCATAAAAACAATGCATGGCCCAATTTACAAAACATCTGGAATGAATTGCTGAAATAACAAATTTGATGCATCTTGCGGCATGCGTCTATTGATCAAAAACATCCAGGAATTATTTGGCACTTTTGAAATAAATCCAGGTACCATAGCGGGAAAGGACATGAATACCCTGCCCAGTATCAAAAATGCTTGGTTGGCCATTGAAGACGGTTACCTTGTGGACTATGGAATCATGTCGGAGTGGCCCGGAATTTCTGATTGGGCCAATCTTGAGATCATTGATGCCGAAGGGAAAATGATTTTGCCCTGTTGGTGCGATTCTCACACGCATACTGTCTTTGCGCAATCCCGATCATTGGAGTTTGAAGACAAAATAAATGGTCTAAGCTATGAGGAAATTGCTCGGCGAGGAGGAGGAATATTAAATTCCGCGTTATCCTTATCCAGAATGAGTGAGCAACAATTGTACGATGGTGCATGGTCGCGCATTCAAACCATGATGCACAATGGCACAGGAGCCGTTGAGATCAAAACAGGATATGGCTTGGATGCTGAAAATGAACTGAAAATGCTGCGTGTCATTCAGCGATTAAAATCCGATTGTTCTATCCCCATCAGTAGCACCTTACTCATGGGCCATGCGCTCCCAAAATCCTACGAAGGAAGGATGGATGAGTACATGCAGATGCTGCTCACCACATTGTTGCCTGAGGCTTTAACCATTGGCTTCGACTTCTTGGATATTTTCTGTGAACGGGATTATTTTCAGCTCCATCACCTAGAACAATTGCTCCTGGCAGCCAAAACACATGGTAAGCCTGCCAAAATTCACGTCAACCAATTCTACAGCATTGGAGGGGTAGGTTTGGGGATTGAACATGGTGTCCTAAGTTTGGATCACATGGAGGT
>JBDKGG010000114.1:0-16702 GCA_039798325.1 Bacteroidota bacterium | reverse complement strand
CACTTGTACCAATGATTCCGTCTGTTCCAGCATCGGCATGTTGCCATTGTTTTTTGATGTCGGCATTTTGTGCTGAAGTCAGCGCTGCAATGCTCAAAGCAGAGATAGACAATAAGAGTTTCTTCATATCAAAATATTGAAATGCGAACTTAACCAAAAAGGGCTACCGATTGGAAAAGAAATTTCATTCACTATATACATGTTAACAACCTTTTTGAACAAACTACTAGGGAATGGAAGTTTCTCTTTTCTTTGAAAAAAATTGAAGAAGAAATGAGCTTCCCTACCGATTTGCAGATTGCACAGCAATGTCAGATGAAACACATCAATGAGATTGCACAACGTTTGAAAGTTTCCGTAGATGATTTGGAACATTATGGCAAGTACAAAGCCAAGTTGCCTTTGAACTTGATTGATGAAAACAAAATACAACAGGCCAAGCTCATCTTGGTTAGTGCCATAACCCCTACTCCAGCTGGCGAGGGAAAGACCACTACATCCATTGGATTGACAGAAGGTTTGAATAAAATTGGCAAGAATGCTACGGTGGTATTGAGAGAGCCATCATTGGGTCCCGTCTTTGGAATCAAAGGAGGTGCAGCGGGTGGAGGATATGCGCAAGTGGTTCCGATGGAAGACATCAATTTGCATTTTACCGGAGATTTTGGAGCCATTGAAAAAGCCAACAATTTATTGGCCGCTTTGATTGACAACAACATCCAAAGTAAGACGCACAATTTGGGCATTGATCCACGCCAGGTTTATTGGAAGCGTGTCATGGATATGAATGATCGTTCATTGCGAAAGACCACCATTGGTTTGGGAGGTACTGGCAATGGCATTCCGAGAGAGGATGGATTCAATATTACCCCAGCTTCTGAAGTGATGGCCATATTGTGCATGAGCAAAAACATTGAAGATTTAAAGGAGAAGTTGGGAAATATTTTTGTCGGATTCACTTATGATAAGAAGCCCATTTACGCCAGAGATTTAAAAGCGCAAGGTGCGATGGCCATCCTTTTAAAAGACGCCATCAAGCCCAATTTGGTTCAAACTTTAGAAGGCAATCCTGCCATTATTCATGGAGGTCCCTTTGCCAATATTGCGCAAGGAACCAATACCATTATTGCTACAAAAATGGGATTAAGCTTGAGTGATTATGTGGTGACAGAGGCTGGATTTGGCGCTGATTTGGGAGCGGAGAAGTTCATGAATATCAAGTGTGGTTATGGTGGACTAAAACCCCATGCCATTGTTTTGGTTGCAACCGTTAGGGCCTTGAGGCATCATGGAGGTGCTCCGAAAGAAGAGTACAATACGATTAGCTTAGAAAGGGTTACCAAGGGAATGGAAAATTTAGAAAAGCATATGGAGAACTGTATGCATTTTGGCATTACTCCGGTTGTGGCCATCAATCATTTCCCGACAGACAGTGAGGAGGAATTGCAGTATGTCATTGATCGTTGCGCATTGAAAGGAGTTAAGGCGGTTGTGGCCAGAGGATTTGCACAAGGTGGAGAAGGCATGAAAGATTTGGCTACTGAAGTAGTGGCCGTTTTGGAATCTGGACGCAACGATTTTGCGCCATTGTATGATTGGAATTCGCCGATCAAAGAAAAGATTGAGAAGATTGCCAAGACGATATACGGAGCAGATGGTGTTCAGTACACCAAAGAGGCCGAGTCGAATTTGAAGATGATTGAGAAATTGGGGTTGTCTTCTTTGCCCATTTGTATGGCCAAGACGCAGAAGTCATTTTCAGATGATGAAAGAAAAATTGGACGACCAAAAGGATTTGTGGTTACCGTTCGCGAATTTGAGTTTGCTGTTGGCGCGGGCTTCATCATTCCTATTTTGGGTGATATGATGCGCATGCCCGGACTTCCCGCGATACCCGCTTCTGAAGGAATGGACATTGATGCCAATGGAGTGATTACGGGGTTGAGTTGATTTGAAATTTGAAGAGATGAAAAGGTATGAGCAATCGTGACCTTTTTTGGGTTTATGCAATTGTTGATGGTATAATTCGATGCTGTCTCAACTTAAAATATGTATACACCTTTTTACTTGATGATTGATTTTTTTTCTCTAACAACCTAATCAGACAGACAATCCTATATTTTTTAGGATGCCATTGAAGCAATAACAAGTCTATCGAAAGTTTGAGTTGAACCTCTCCCACTAAAATAGGTATAATGAAATTAAATTCTTGCTCTTTTCAATTTTGCGATTCTTCTAAATAATACTCAACTTGAAGACCTAACTAAAACTTTTCAGTAGTAACGGAAAAAAAAGAAAATTTGATTTTAGATTCTAATATTTTTTTCAATGCACTTCAATTACATCTAATTTATAGGTTGCGTCAACACAATTAAGAGTCACATTTAAATCTTCATTACTACCGAATATGCTCTCGGTTTCTCTGTTTGTCTTGTATATCGCAAAAATGAATTTACCGAATTTTGATTTTTGTTTATTTTGTAGTTTTAATAACTTCTCCGTGTCATTCTCAAATGCCCTTTTTCCATAGCTCTTACTTGCTTTTTTAAGTAACTTTAATTCTATAGCAAATTGAATTTTTGACTCATAAATTGATATCTCCTTAACACTAGACTTCTTTCTTGGGATATGCTTTTGAATTACAAAATCAATTCTTTTTTTATCCCCTTTTGTGGTTTTTTCCAAGTCAACAGGAAATTCGCAACTGACCATTATCTCTTTGTTCTTATTTAACATCCTAAATAATGGTTCATATAATGTATGCTCACTAATGGATGTTGCAACACCACATTTGGTTAGGAAAACATAATAATTTAGAATGCCTTCTGCCAGAGATTTTATTGATTTTCTCGATGTGCTCATATTAATTTGATTTTAACATTGTGAGAAATAACTAAAAAGCTCGAACTGCTCGAACATATTTTGCGGTGGACTTTTGATCTGCTCCATCGTAACCTGAGCGGAAGTCGAAGAAAGACGCCCCTCCATATCGAAATTCCACACTACTCCAATATTCAGCCGAGTGAAAATTACCCAAATTTTTCTTTTTCAGGGTTTCGTACATTAATTCTAATTCACTCATAGTTGGTAGGTACCAATCAGTAAAGCCCTTATGTTTAGATTCGATACATAATATTGAAGCTGTTGGCATAGCTTTAATTGATTTTTGGGAAAAAAAATAATTTTTAACAAATATACTTTCTAGTATTCTTTTCATTTTGTGAATCATTGTTGCACTCCCTTCATGCATGACAATTTTCCTTGTGTTTCTCATTCCAGCGCCATTTGATATAACATCTTCGAGAGTATTTATTTCGCCTAACCGATCACTCCAAATACCTTTTCCAAAATCTTTGGAGGCACATACCAAACCATGTTTACCTGTCTCATCAAGAAAAAAGACAATACCCCCAGCATACATCGAACCCAACTTTAGCTCATCTTCCAGAATTATCTTTTTTATGGAAAGAAATGTTTCCTTCATTTGTTCCAATGGAAAATCTTTTGCTCTTTTCAGTTTTTCAATTAATTCTTCAACACTTTTGGAATCAAGAGTGCAAAATGTCATTTTATACGTTTCAAAAATAAAATTATCTATAGTAGCCTCGGTATTTGCAAGTTCGATATTTATATCCTTAGTTTCTTTTGTGAATATTTTGAATTTTGATACTTTAATTTCATATGAACTAAGGGCCAACTTATTTAATTCTTTTATGACATTTAGTGCTTTATCTGATTCAATTATTTTCCATTCGCGGATGAGTTTGCATATTTTTTCATCGATATTATCATTCTTTTTTGAGATAAGCTTCAAAACTTCGGGTTCATTGATTAAATCAATTTCTTTGAAAGTTGCAACAGCGAGAATTGGCTCGTCGTCTATACTTTTACTTAAATTTATTATTCCATCAGATATATCGCCGTTTCTAATTTGGTACTTAGCCAATAAAAATCTGTTTTGGGGTGTTTCGTGAAATTTCAATGCTTTAGACTGATAAGTTACAGCATCCGAAAATCTACTTAATATGTAGGCGGAAAAAGCAGCTTTCTGAAAGGAATCAGCAGCGAGTAATCCAATTTCCTTTTCAGAACTATTAATACTCGAATTTACCGTGTCAAAATTATTTATTAGAACATTGGCTAATCGAGCAGCATTTTGATCACTTTCCACACTAGCATATTTAGCTGCTCGTATGAAATATTCCAGTGCTTTTTCGGGATTGATAAATTTTTCAACATATAAATAAATAATGCCAATTCGATGCAAAACAAAATAATCTTGCTTCAAAAAAGCTTCAGCCTTTAGTAGCTCTTCTAGAGCGTCTACGTATAAATCTGAATCTTTAGACGCATTTACAAAAAATTTGACACCGAGTTCTATACAATGTTGTCGCTCCTTTTCACTATCGGGTACCCTCAGTAACTCAGCTATATTATTTAAAAGTAAGTTGCTAAGTTTCTGTTGTTCTATTTGTACATCTAAATTGCGATTCAGAAAAACTAAAGATTCATTAATATCCGACATTTGATTAAAAAGCACGTCCATCCCCCTTCCAATCGCTTTCCCCAATTGATTGATAGCAAGAACCTGTTCTTTGGATGCATGATTAATATATTTTCCAATAGAATCCGCGCCATATTTTAATAATGAAATATCTTTGGTATAGTTCAAATAACTATCAAAAAGATTAGAGTTCTCTTCCCAAGGTTTCCAGTAGTTAACAACGAATGATGGTTTAGTAGCCTTAATTTTACTCATAATTTTTTCTTCTTTATTTCTCACATCCGACATACTTAAATATTCAAATAAAAAGACGTGTAGCGCAATTATAGTTATATAACCTAGAAAACGCAATAAAAATGGATTTTAATCTAAAAGTATAAAGAGACCTCATCTCACCAAACTTACCCACCCAAATAGCACCTGCTCTTTTTTAGTGTGAAATTGAATTTTAATTCGATAATTGTAAATCCCATTGGGTACAAAATATTCACTGCCCTGTTTGTTTCCTTGCCAGCGAAAATCCATGTCTGATGTTGTATACATCAACTCCCCCCAATGGTTGAAAATGCTGAGCTCAATGCTCTTTGCATGATTGAATATTCCGAACCAAGCATCATTGATTCCATCTTGATTGGGACTAAAGGCATTGGGCAAATAACAATACTCTTCGCAGTCTTCTTCCTCTATTTCAAATGTCGCGGTGTAATCTCCACAATCATTGGAAAGGGTGATGAAAAATTCTCCGGATTGACTGATGTATTGGCTGGTGGTCGTATCGCCATTCCACCATTCATAGTGCCAAGCTGGATAATTACTGGCATCAAATAACAGCGAATCTCCAATGCAAATGGTGTGTTGTTCTTCGTGCCAAGGAATAAAAGGCAATTCATGATAGACCACTTGAATTTGATCTTCTACAAAACAAACATCATCAAAAGTGGCGGTGTAAGTTCCTTCGTATTGCACATTGTAGGTATCTTTCGTGTTGCTGCTGCTGTTCCAATGAACAGGAACAGATGTTGTCAATAAAAGCGATTCCCCTTGACAGAGGATGGTATCTGAACCCAGATCAATGACAGGTGCATCATGCACTTCAATCCACACACTGTCTTCCATTGTACAACCATTGTAAGTGTATACCGCACTCCAAAATCCTTCGCCATCTGGGTGACTGAATGTACCCCATTCTCCATTTTCCCATGCCACCGCCTCTGTTGTATGATAAATCAAAGGAGAATCACTGCACTCATTGGTATCCAATCCCAAATTCCAGTTGGGCAGGAGAATCACTTCAACTTCCACTTCGTCGCTGATTGAACAACCATTGGCAGATGCAGTGACCGTGAATACACCTCCATTGCTGACCAAAAAGGAGGATGTAGCTGGTCCCCCACTCCATTGAATGGTTTGATAATTACCTGTCGCCTCTAGCAAATAAGTATCACCTGGGCAGATGGAAACATCGTCGCCGGCATCAATACTTAAGTCAACTGGATTGTAACTAAAATCTAAGCTTCCCTGAAAAACATTTCCGCAGGCATCGGCAACACCACCAAAATTGGAGTTGATGGAAAGCGTGTAGTTACCGGCGGCCAGATTGTTCACCAAGACAGAAATGACCACTTCATCGTCAGCCAATCCGTTGTTGTTATTGACAACAGCATTGGTGATGGGGATTGGTCCGGCAGGACCTTGCAGCGAAAAATCCTGCGTCTGAATGGATCCACTTTCGAGGGGTTCGCTGAAAGTGGCAATGAGAAAATTCTGGTTGCATTCTGAAACAACCGATAAGATGTTGGGCGAAAAATTGTCATACAAAGCAGCGGTGCTTTGACCAAAGTCAATGCTGTATCCACTTGTGCTTTGGCTCCAATTCATCACACAAAGCGCAAAAGTTTGTCCCACTCCTGTAATGATGTCTTGATTAAATGCAGGGCCGTTGGTATTTCCTGGACCATTGCTGTTGCCCGTTCCTCCATTGGCCGATGAAATTCCTGTTGGTCCGTTACTGAAAAAATCGCCATAGGCATTGCAACTCACTTCAATGGCAGTGGAACCAATTCCAGCGCAGCCTGAATTGGAAATATCAAACAAAACCCAATCATAATCATCCGCATTGTCCATGGGGTTGAGAACGAAACTCAGGCTTCCTGCTTGTTGAACGGTGAAGGTGTACCACATGCTAGCATACTCTGCAGCGTTACATCCACCGACATATTCTGGCGTTCCAATGGTATTGCTCGAATTGGTTTCTTGGTAAAAATCATTGCACAATGAAATTGCACTTTCACAATCGCTCTGTGAAAAGTTTTGCAACGAGGCAAACACCATCAAAATTCCCAAAAGGATTTTCTTCATGTCAAGGCTGATGTCTAAATTAAACCTTTTCTTTATTATTGTATCATGAATAAGTTAAAAAAAGGAATGCTCATCGTTGGCATTTGTCTTTTGACCCTGATTATTGCTGTGGCGATATATCTCAGGCAAACCCGTCCTCAATACAGTGGTGATATTCAAATAAGCGGACTTAGCGCTCCCGTTCAAGTTGAGTTTGATGAATATGGAATTCCGCATATTCAGGCCGAGAATAAGTTGGACTTGATGCGTGCGTTGGGTTATCTGCATGCGCAAGACAGACTTTTTCAGATGGAGTTGATGCGCAGAGTGGGCAGTGGAACACTGGCTGAAATAGTTGGACATGATGGATTAAAAGTGGATGTTTTGTTTCGCTCAATGGAGCTACCGCAATATGCAGAAGCCAGTGCAGCGCGCCTTCAGGACTCCACTTCCCTGCCCTATGTGCAAGAAATGAATGCCTACCTAGCAGGTTTAAATGCTTTTATTGATGAGGGGGCCACCCCCGTTGAATTTCATTTAATGGGTATTCCCAAAAGGCATTTTGAGATCAAGGACATGTTTTATATTTCTGGCGCATTGGCCTTTAATTTCAATCAAGGACAAAAGACGGAACCGGTCATTGATTTCATCGCTAAGAATTACACTGAGCAACACCTCAAAGACATTGCGTTGTATCATGATTCAACCGAGTCATATATTCCCAGCAATAATTTCCGAGGAATCAGCGAGGAAAAATCCCTGCTAATGGACTATTTGTACTCCATCACCCGCAACTCATTCCCCACCATTTATCCTCCATTGGATGGATCCAATGCCTGGGCCATTTCAGGCAAGCATACCAAAAGTGGCAAGGCCATGTTTTGCAATGATACCCACATTGGTTACATGATGCCGCAGACTTGGTACGAAGCGCATTTGCAATGTCCCGGGTTTGAATTGTATGGGCATTTCTTGGCGGGAGTTCCATTTGCCTTGATTGGGCGCAATTCCAATTTGGCTTGGGGAGTAACCATGCTGTTGAATGATGATATGGACTATTTTTATGAAGAGTCTTCTTCAGATAAAAAATCAGTAAGAATTGGAAATGAATGGAAGACCTTGAAATCCAAAACTGAAGTTATCAAGGTGAAAGGAGGAGCCGATACGACAATTATTCGTTTGTCTGGTCCCCATGGTCCCATCATCAATGGGGTAACACCTTTATTGGCTGAAAAGAAAATGATCAGTTGCCATTGGACCTACACCCAGAGGGAGAACAATACCTTCAAAGGATTCTGGGGAATGAATCAAAGCCATAACATGAAGGAGTTTGTGTCCGCATTGCCATACATACATGCTCCCGGAATAAGTTTAAATTACGCCGATGCAGAAGGCAATATCGCGTGGTGGGCCACGGCAGCTTTAAAAAACCGATCCTACACCGACAATCCTTGGACCATCATGGATGGAACGCAGACCAATACGGCCAATTTTAACTACATTGACTTTAAATACAATCCATCCAACATCAATCCTGAAAGTGGAATCATTTACTCAGCCAATGATTGGCCCGCGCAAGTGAAATTGCCCATGCAAGAACCCATTTGGTATCCGGGATATTATAAGCCACAGTATCGAGCAGATCGAATCATGAAATTGCTCTCTGCTAAGGAAGGTTGGGATAGTGAAGCCATGAAATCTGTCATCAATGACGTCACGAATGATTCAGATAAATTGATGTGGTATGCCATGAAGAGTTTTGCACCCTCCGTGATCCAAGTTAAAATGCAGTCCGTTGATGAGAAATGGCAAGGTGAATATTTGACCAATCTCATCACACCAACCATTTATCAAACCTTGTTGTATTACTATATGCGGATGGCCATGGAAGATGAATTGGGATCAAAAGCTTGGGAATTGTTTTGTACCAACCATCAATACCAAAGGGCATATGGACATTTGATATGGCAAGAGCATTCACCATGGTGGGATGATGTGCGCACTCCGCAAAAAGAGAATCGCGCCATGATTTTGGCCAAGGCATGGGACAAGACTTGGACGATACTGACGCAAGAGTATGGTGAAAATCCTGCGCTTTGGAAATGGGAATCGTCTTGTCAGTTGGAGATTGGCCATCCTGTTGGCAAAGTGGCGCTCTTGGCACCTTTCTTCAATGGTCCCAAACATCCCGTATTTGGCAGCAATGAAACCATCCACCAAAGTGGTTTTCATCCTGATTCTTTGGGTCATTTCAAAGTGCTCTTTGGGTCACAAATGCGCATTATTGTGGATTTTGGAGATGCCCGAAATGGGTTAAGTGTTACACCCAGTGGACAGAGTGGACATTGGTTGAGTGAACATTATGATGATCAACAGGATCTTTATGCAGAAAGGGGATTTAGACCTCAGGTCATGCAGCACCGAGCTTTTGAACAAGGATCAACCTTGGTTCTTCATCCGTAAATTATTTTTTTTCAATTAATTGATGATTTAAGTCTGTTTTGCAAAAACAAGGGCTATTTTTGCCAATCGCCCCTTTGGAATGAACGACACTGAATCCGTCATAGCAGAAACGCCCATCACTGAGAAAGTCTTATATGACTATCAGCAGGCTGCGCTCAATAAAATCTTTGATCGGATTCAGAAATTTCCTGTCAATTACAACTTGTGTTTCCAATTGCCCACTGGCGGAGGAAAGACCATCATCTTTTCAGAAATTGCCAAACGTTTCATCCGAGAAACCGGAAAGAAGGTGATGATCCTTACCCACCGTGTGGAGTTATTGGGACAAACCTCTCGTGTGCTCAATGAGTTTGGTGTTAAAAACAAAATCATTGTCAGCAAGGTCAAGGAGTTGGATGAAGAAGAAAACCACGATTGCTTTGTGGCGATGGTGGAGACCTTGAACAATCGTTTGAAAGATGAGCGCATGAAGTTTGACAATTTGGGTTTGGTGATTGTGGATGAGGCGCATTACAATTCTTTTCGCAAGTTATTCAAATGGTTTGATGAGCCCATTATTTTGGGCGTTACCGCTACCCCACTCAGCTCCAATATTCTTTTGCCTTTGAACGAGAATTACAATGAGCTGATTGTTGGAGAAAGCATTTCCAGTTTGGTAGAACAAAAATATTTGGCCAAAGCCAATACGTATTCCTACGACGTTAGTTTACACTCGTTGAAGTTGGGCATCAATGGCGATTACACGGTTTCTTCATCGGAGAAGTTGTATGGCAACATTTTCATGCAAGAGAAATTGTTGTATGCCTATGAGCAGATTGCTAAGGGAACCAAGACGTTGATCTTTAACAATGGCATCAACACCAGCAAACAGGTGTACATGATGTTTTTGGAGGCGGGATATGATGTTCGGCATTTGGATAATACACACAATGAGCAAGAGCGCAGAGAAATATTAGAATGGTTTCATACCCAGCCCAATGCGATACTGTCCTCTGTGTCCATTTTGACAACTGGATTTGATGAACCTACAGTGGAGACCATTATATTGAATCGCGCTACCAAGTCGTTGACTTTGTATCATCAAATGATAGGTCGTGGTTCACGTTTGATTCCCGGAAAAGAAGAATTCAATGTCATTGATTTGGGAAACAATGCAAAGCGTTTTGGTTTGTGGGACTCCTATATTGATTGGCAAGAAATTTTTGCGCACCCCAATGCCTATATAGAAAGCATTGTATCGGACGAGGTCATGGAGCGGGAGACCAAATATGAAATGACTCCTGAAGTCAGGGATCGTTTCAAAAATTCTCCGGTGATTGATTTTGATATTAAAGAACACTATCTGCGTTTGATGAAGGCGGGACGCAAGGCCAAAGAGGTTTTGGATTTGAGCATTCAACAACATGCGACCATTGTAAAAGAAAATGCAGAAGATGTGTTTGACGCCTTGGAATTGGTTAAGGTTTTGGAATTGGATGTTAAAAGTCGTGTCAAACATTTTAGCTATTGTATTTCCAAGAGTACCGAAAGTTATCGTGATTGGCTGCGGGCGGAATATATGCGCAAGTTGTCCATGATTGTGCGAGAGATGTATAACGATTAAACATTTGAAGAATGAAATTAAAGACAGAGAACATTTTTCAGATTACTGAAATTCCAGCGAATAAACATGAAGTGTACCAGGCATTGACTGATGCAAAAGTTTTTTTCGCCATCACTGGTTTACATGCAGAGTTTCATTCCGAGCCCGGAACTTATTTTATTTCAGAAAATAAAAAAGTAAGCGGTTATTATTTAAGTGTATTAGAAGATGAATACCTTGTAATGGCCTGGAGACATGAATATTTTTACCGTGGAATACACACGTTGGTTCACATCGAATTAACAGAAATGGAAGACGGTGGAACACGTATTCATTTTAACCACATTGGCGTTCCGGAAGAACATGCAGGCTGGTTAACCGAACATTGGAAGCGCGATGTTTGGTCATTGTTTCTGGCTCATTTCAAAGCCTTGAAGAAATAATCAACTTCTTAAATTACCATTCTTGGTTGCGGTACAATGTTGCGTAAAACTGGATTTTTCAAGTATTCAAAATAACCTGAAATGCCAATCATTGCTGCGTTGTCGGTGCAATATTCAAATTGAGGTATAAAAGTCTGGTATCCTTTTTCGGCTCCTCTTCTTTGAAATTCATTTCTGAGCAAACTATTGGCTGATACGCCACCGGCCAATGCGATATCTTTTACTTTGTATTCTTTTACAATCCTAAAAAACTGATCCATCAGGTATTGCACCACTGCATTTTGGTAGGAAGCACACAAATCATGGATGTTCTCTTGAACAAAATCGGGATTGGTTTTGGTCTGGGCTTGAATGAAATAAAGCAAAGATGTTTTTAGTCCTGAAAAACTAAAATCATTGTCTTTCTTTTTCGGCACAGCAAAAGCATAAGCTTTGGGATTTCCCTCCTTGGCCAATCGATCCACTATGGGTCCTCCAGGATATGGGAGTCCAAGCAATTTGGCACCTTTGTCCAAAGCCTCACCAGCAGCGTCGTCCAAGGTGGTGGACACTACTTTCAAATCAGTTGCACTTTCTACCAATACAATCTGAGTATGACCTCCGGAGACTGTTAAACACGCAAAAGGAAATTGAATTTCCTTTTCATATTGACCTTGAATACAATGGGCCAACACATGTCCTTTCATGTGATTTACGCCCATCAATGGTTTACCCGAAGCCATGGACAGTGATTTCATGAAGGCTACCCCTACATGCAATGCACCCATTAAACCGGGCCCTTCTGTGACAGCCAATAGGTGCATGTCTCTTAAAGCGAGATTGGCCTTTTGAAAAACAGCGGAAACGACAGGGACAATGTTGGATTGGTGCGCCCTGCTGGCCAACTCGGGTACTACCCCACCGTATTGCTCATGAACAGCTTGCGTCGCAGTGACCAGAGCAACTACCTTTTGATGATTCAAAATGGCTGCAGATGTTTCGTCACAACTGCTCTCAACAGCAAGGGTATAAAAATCACTCATGGCTGAACAACAATAAGTCGATCAAACTCTTCTGTTGTGGCGCGATCCATCTTCTCTTTGGTTCCATAAATGATGGAGCTTTGAACATCTGATTCCCCATTGGACTGATACCATTGGGCAACTTCATCCAATGACATGCACATGAAAGCCTTGGAGAAAATCTCTGAAGTCAATAAGGTTGGTGCTGATACCGATACCCATTGGAAATCATTTTCTATCCATGTTCTTTTGGGAATATTCATGAACGTTCGTTTGTCTTGTGCATTCTTGAATGAAAGTGCTCGATTCTTTAAGCGGATCTGTGGATCTTGCATTTGTCCAGTAAAGCCCATCGGAACAACATTAAAATCGCCTGGACCTTGACCAAAAATCAAGTACTTGCCTGCCATAGAAACCTTGATGGCAGAGAAGCCATGCTCCTTCAATTTTTCAACCACCAAGTCCATGGCCCAGCAACTGGCAGCCTCTGTCACATCCCATTCTGCGTCTCGGTGGTGTTTGATCCACTGCACCTTATTGCCGGTCTCCTTCAACTCCATTAAATGAGGACCAAAACCAACAAGGGGTTTGAAAGCCTCAAAGTTGGGTGTAAACTCAGGATCTGCTATAGCATATTGAAGAACCCGATCCAATGCGATTGACGTGGGATCAAAATAACCCTTGGACCACTCTTTCATTTCCTCCATCTTGTGGTAAAATCTAACAAAGTAATGGTCGTTGTCTTGAATGTCAATCGGTTTATTGACGCCCTTATTGTAATTGAATTGATGAATAGTCGATGTACTATCCATTAAATCAAAATGCTGCGCAACCCCATGCAAAATGGCATCGATTTCTTCTTCGTAATTGGTTGAATCTCCAACAACTTCAATCTTGTATTGCTTGCCCATAAAGATTCCTTGATATTCTCTACCTTGCAAAGTAGATTTGGAATTATTTTGGCATGCCGAAAACATGATGACCGAAGCAAGAATGAAGAACCTAATCATAGCCAACAAAATTAAGGTAAGTATGCAAGTACTTGGACTTGTTGCTTTGAATATATTATCCATCATGTGCTGTTCACAATCGCCTGTTTGGTTGGACCAAAGTCCATTTGGTCACCAAGAGGGGATCCGAAACGCAACAGTTACTACACCAGATGGTGATGTGGTATTCCCTATTCTCTACTTGCAGCAATCTTCTCCTTTGTGGTTTCAGTTTGATTGGATAACGGATGATCAAGAATGGCTGCGTTATAAAATTTTTCATTGTGATCTTAATGGCAAAGTCAATGATATCGATTATACCGAATTTGTTCGGGGCTTTGAAACGCAAGAAATTGCAGAGGGTCCTCTATTTGGCTTGAATACCACAACAGATTATGTTCATTATCATGTTGCTTTTCCCAATGACATGATGCGGCCCAGTATTTCTGGTCGTTATTGGTTATTGATTTACCGCAATAATGATTGGGAGAATCAAGAAAACCATGTTGTTGCATTTCCTTTTTTTGTGGTGGAAGAGAAAGTCCAGGTTTCGGTCCAAGTCCGAAGATCGGGTCAGGGCCGAGCCATTCAAAGTCACCAACAGTTGGATGTGACTGTAAATCCCAATGGTCAATTCTTCTCTGACATCTATCGAGACATTCAATTACAGGTATTTCAAAACTTTGAAATGCGACCCAACGAGACTTGTATCAATCCTAAACCAACTTTTGTTGAACCCCATCAATGGCGCTTCATCGACGATGTGAATCCTGGTTTTCCGGGAGGCAATGAATGGAGGATGATGTCAACAGTGGACATTTCGACTCCTGGTTTCAACATTGATCACACCTTGCCCAATCAAGAATGGCCCGAAGTGTTTGTTGCCTTGGATCAATCCAACAGCAGAACGCATTCGAGTTGGATGGATTACAACGGTAAAAATATTTGGGTCACAAAAAACAGTTCTGTGCACGCTGTTGAGTGTGATTACTTCTTGACGCATTTTCAATTCAAAGGCACCCATGAGAGTGAACAACCTCTTTATCTAGAGTTACAAACTACCTTGGGGATTAAAGAATTATTCCCTTGTCAGTATGATGAAAAAAGTGGATTGTACCGATGCAATGCCCTATTGAAGCAAGGTATTTACAATTATCGGTACCGGTATTTGGGACAAGGTCAAAATGAGGATGAAACTTCCTATACAGAAGGTCATTTTGCATTAACTGGAAATGACTACCATTGTTTTTTATACCAACGGGATCCCGTATACGCTTTGGACCGCATCATCGGATTTCAAAAAGTCAGCAGTCAACCATGAAAATCGTCGTAATTGGCAATGGTAAGATGGCAGCGGACTGCATCCGTTGGATGTTGATGAGTGTATCCCGCATTGTTTCGCATGTTTTCTATGAGAACGAAAAGAATGTGAATCCACCGGTGTTGCTAGCGTTCATCGAATCACATCAACTCCCCTCTTCCGCTATTGCGAAAATTCATGATGAAGTCAATTTGAAGGTGATGCAGAGCATATCCCAGATTGGATTTTCAACATCAACTGCTATCAGTACCTGAGAGAATCGGTTTTGTCCATCCCAAAGAATGGCGTCATCAATTTTCACAACGGACCCCTGCCCCGTTATTGAGGTCTGAACATTCCATCTTGGGCCATCATCAATGGTGAGGTTCAACATGGCGTTACCTGGCATTTGGTCAATGCTGAAATCGATGCTGGAGAGATTTTGAGTCAAGCCAATTTTGAATTGACGGATAAAATGACAGCTGCCCAACTCATGGTTAAATGCATTCAGGTGGGTTTGCAACTTTTTGAGCAAAATTGGATGGATTGGGTGGAAGGAAAGGTTCAGCCTACCCCGCAACAAGGATATCGATTGTACTTTGGCTTAAAAGACAAAGTACCCAATGGTGGTTTACTGACCAAAAATCAAACGCGCACCCAATGGGATAGGATGATTCGGGGATTGCATTTATTCCCCTACCCCAACGAGTTTGGATTTGCCCATATTTTATTGGACCAAAAAAAGTACTACGTCATTGCTGGAAGAAAATGGGAAGAAGAGTTGAAAGGTGAATCGGGAACCGTTGTTGTTATAGAAAATAAAGGTTTTGTCATCCAACTTTTTGACGGACCATTTCTTGTTTCTCAATTGGCTGATGAGCAATGGCGGTTGGTAAAGCCAATTAAAGGAAAACTGAACTATAAAATGCATTGAAGAAATTTTTCATTGTAAACAAGGATTCGAATTGAAACATGTTTGGTTGAATATTTTTAAAATCAAATAGACTTAACTTTAATCATCAAATTTTAGCTTTTGCGTTCATCCGAATGAGCATAATTTTTTTTCGCAACTTTACATCATGGCAAAAATCAAAGTAAAAGATACAGAGATAGCAATACTATTAGTCGAAGAACAAGACTATATTTCGCTAACTGATATGGCAAATGCCAAGGAAAGTTTAAGCCGAGCGGCCGATATTATTAAAAACTGGATTAGAACCCGGTATACGCTTGAATTCATTGGGACATGGGAGCAAATAAACAATCCAAATTTTAAAGTGGTGGAATTTGACCACTTTAAAATGCAGGCAGGTTTACCCAGTTTTGTACTGAGCGTTTCAGAATGGATTGAGAAAACCAATGCCATAGGGATAATCGTAAGAAAAGGAAAATATGGAGGCACCTATGCCCATAAGGATATTGCTTTCGAATTTGGATCATCGATAAGTGTTCCTTTCAAACTTTATTTGATAAACGAATTTCAAAGGCTTAAAGAAGAAGAGCAAAAACAATTGGGTTGGACGGCTAAACGTGAATTAGCAAAACTCAATTATCACATACATACTGATGCCATAAAACAAAACTTGATACCGCAAGAACTTTCGACAGCGCAAACTTCAATCATTTATGCAAACGAAGCTGATGTGTTAAATGTTGCTCTGTTCGGAGTCACAGCAAAACAATGGAGGGAAGCTAATCCTGACTTAAAAGGGAATTTGCGAGATCAGGCAACAATCAATGAACTGATTTGCTTATCTAACATGGAAAATTTAAATGCTGTATTCATCAATGAACACATGTCACAAAAAGAACGATTAATTAAACTAAATAAAATTGCCATTCAGCAAATGGGTATATTACAAGATGTTGAAAAACGTAAGCTACTGAAATAACAACAATAGCATCAAACGCGTTTATCACGGGCCAAATAAGACTATCAGTTAATATTAACGGATGACCATATTTTTTTCAACAATTTTCTCCATTTCAGGATAGGGATTTTCAAGTTATCCCCAATTCATTAACACTGCTTTAATCATCCAAAAAAGGCGAATAGATTTACAAGGTTGAGCTTCACGGCTTG
>JBDKGG010000113.1:0-9996 GCA_039798325.1 Bacteroidota bacterium | reverse complement strand
AACCATAGTCCAAGATAACATCCTCACTTCCCATTTTGAAAGTATGAGAAGGCGTGATGGTATCACCGGTGGTCAAGTTCACCAACTGCCATGACATCGAATCAGCGCTGGACTCCGTGTTGTCGGTTGCTTTCAAAGACAACTCGAAATCGGCTGCTGGCAAAGCCAAAGGATCCACCACTTTGATATCTACCGGTCCCATACCAGGAAGGTAGGTGCACTCAGAAGAAGTGATGTTCTGTAAGATTGCTGCCTCAGAAGCCGGATCCAAAGTCAAGCTGTTCAATCCATTGCCCTTTCCTTCGATGCGGGTAATGGCCACGCCATCTCCGTACTGAGCATTCAAAATAGAACCGCCATTGGCTGGAGTTTGGCTGTGGGGGATGGCTGCGATGACGGGAACTTCACCCAAAGCCGCTTTGCGTGAGGCTAAGAATGCTTCATCCTGACCAGTTTCGGCTGCCAAATCGTAAGTCAAATAATTGTTATGACCATAAGCCAATACCATGAAGTAGTAGGTCTTGTGGTTAATCAAACGACTATCACCTTGTGCGAAGGCATCCGTCTTCACCTGGAAGGAACGTCTAATGCCTTCGTTTGCACCTTGAACTTTTAACTCGGGAACAATGTAACCTGAAATCGGATCACGAGTAAAGTTCACAATATTCACCACGTCATTTTCGACATCACACTGAGCAATCAAACGAGCTTTTGCAATATCGCCCAAATCACTTGAACTCACATCTGCGCTGGCCAATTGATATACCATGTAACCTTCGAACTTGTATGAACGAGCGTTGGTATCCAACTGTGTACCATCAGCCAATTCCTCTGGGATACTAGGATCAAATCCAGCTTGATCAGGACCATAGTTCTCATTGAAGTTGGTGCTAATCACATTGTCATTGCTCAACATCAAAATGATTTCGCGATCCAACTCACGTACAGAAACATCTGGAGCATCTGGACCTGAAACCAATTCGAAACAATTGTCAAACAAAGCTTGCGCCTTATCATCGTATTGTCTTAACAAACGTACACTTTCAAACGCCTCTCCTGTAGTAGCTCTTGCCCATACAACACCCATTGTGATGTTATTATAGTCACCTGGCTCTAGAGTGAAAGGTCCTGCAGATTGAATAAAACGACGGTCAGCCGCAACGTTTCCGCTGCTTACCTCGGACCATGGGGCAACTTGGACACCAAAGGTACCCCAATTGTATGGATCCGTATCATCAGGGAACATGTACTGAGCAGGAACTCCGGTCAATACACCAGCTCCACTCACTCCATTTCCACCATACAACATTTGAGCACCGTTCTTCCAAATACCACGCATGTAATTGTAAAAATGCAATGGAACAGAAGGCTCACCAAAAATCGGATTCGTAGAGTTGTTATAATATACAAAACGACGCATACCAAAACGCTCATTGTCCGCGACACCATCGCCATAACCAATACCCAAACCACGATAGGGAATACCCATCGAGTCTGTAGCATTAATGATGTCACTGGTCAAGGGATTATCAACATTGTCTTCATCCTGATAAGGACCCTCAAAGAAGTCGACCCCTACCGCTGGTGGATTCAATCCATATCCCAAAGACGAAGAAGATGTTTGGTCATTATTGTCTCCATTGTAGCAATATCCCAAACCACGACGAACATCACATCCCACATAATCATCCGTAGAAGTACCCAAGTCAGAGTCTACCCAAGATCCAAAATAAGTCTCCGTTAATGTTTGTGTTCCTTGATTGATCAATACATAATTGTAGAAGGTCATGTTATTGATTTCATCATTCGAGTTGAAGGCAAATGCCTGCGCACGAATCTCCATACCGATGGGTTGGCCTTGTGACTCTGTATGCGCATTTCCCTTATCGTTGAATATCCAATAAAAAGTTTGGTCACCAAACAATGGAACAATATCCTCACGCTTACGTGAGGCGCAATTCACTTCTCTCAAGAAATCGTACCAAGGATAGTCACCATTTTGAGGATTGTAAAAACCATCTTGGTCGTAATCATAGAAGGGGGCCAAATACAAATCTTGTCCTGCAGCTGTATTTCCCATTGCTGGATAGTCATAGAAATAACCAGGAATGGAGTAATTCTCTTCACAATCATCTTCACCTGCCGATACACAATCAAAATAAGCACGATGTCTCTGTGCATCTTGACGCAAGGAAACGAAGAAGCGATCATATTGCTCACATGTGCTTTCATTCACTGAGGCACTTCCGTCGTTGGTCAAAGGACCTGGCCAATAATCATTTCCATCACCGCGGAAAGTTAATGCAGCCAATTTCAACTGCTGGTCGGGAGAGCGACCTCCCATCCACAATGCTCCAGCATACAAAGAGGAAACTCCGCCTCCTTTTGGAACTTCATAAGCTGCTCTAGAGTTGGCCCTATCCGTCCACATGTTTCCACCTGTCTCAATGATGGCGCTGACATTATTCCACTCCAAATCCTTTAGACCAGTAGCTGGAGCACAAGCCGCAGCCTTCACCTGTCCATTGGATCCATTCTCTGATTGCTGACGCACATTTACCGATTTGTAGGCATACGCGCTCATGGACATTACCGCCATGAAGACAACCATCACTAATTTCATATATCTCTTTTCCATGGTTTCCTTGGTTGAATTAGAAGTCAAATCTTAAGCCCAAACGAATTTGACGAGGAGAGCCCAAATTGTAAGGGTTGTTTACATACATGCTATAATAATTTCTGAACGAAGCAGGTGAGTTTTGTGACTCAATCTGTGACTGATATTGCGCAGCGGCCAAGAATCCATCATCGTCTGGAGTCCCAGTAAAGCGGTAAACTCCAGCAATGTTCATGGTGTTCAATACATTGTTCACCCACAAATAAACGTTCAAATTAGCAGCCTTCTTTTTACCATCTTTACCCTTCATCTCAACATTAAAGTTGCGGTCGATGTTCATGTCCACATTAAACTGCCATGGCAAACGAGCACCATTGATAGAACCCTCTGTTGTTGGTGATACCTCACCTGTAATGGGGGTAGCAATTACTTGCGGAGTATAGGGAGTTCCTGAACCCAAATTGGCGATAAAATTCACTCCGGTATTCTCGAAAATAGGCTTGTTAAACCATACTGGACCATTGTAATCCGCACCCGAACCGTAACGGTAATCTACCGTTGTGACAATGCGGTGTCTTTGGTCATAATTCACAGGATTAACCGTTCTCAAATTGGGCAAACCTGCATTGATCAACGCCAATTGTGTTTGTGTTGTAGAACCTGTTCCATCTGCGAACTGCAATGTGTAAGAGCTCTTCAACCAAAGGTTTCCTGTTGGTCTCAAATCATAAGACAAAGTCAATCCTTTTACAGTTCCAAAGTCCAAATTATCAAACGCTTTGTAAGTTGCAGGATATGCTCCAATGAAAGATCTCACCTGAATCATGTTGCGTAACTCGCGATAGAAAGCCTCAACCTTCAAAGAAGATGTTTTAGACAACACTTGTTGGAAACCCAATGCATAATCCACAGTTCGCTCTGGTTTCAAATTTGGGTTGTTCAACAAAACATTGCGGTTGGTATTCAAGTACAAATAATCAATCGGGTTAAAACGATTGCTTTCTGTTGGACGTTGGGTCAAAACATCGTAGTGAGCAAAGAACAACGCTTCGTCAGAAATAGGGAATGAAAAAGCAATACGAGGCATGAAATTCACTACTGGCTCGTACTCTTTGAAAGACTTAGAAGTCATTTCTGCCTTAGGATCTACTTTTAAGAAAGGCTTAACCTGGCCTCCTGAAGCTACCGATGTAAAGGGGTCAGAAACCAACGCTCCAGAAGCATTGTACCACTTGTTTCCGTCACGATATCCTGTGATGGCAGATGGTTGCTCCACGTTATCCACGTAAACCACATAATCATCACCAATATTACTTGGGCGAGATGTTCCAAACTTATTAAAATTCACTTCACCTGCAGTGTAAGCTTCGCTGATGACATAAGGATCAATGGGCACATATTGGTTGGCATCATAACGATCGATACGCAATCCAACGTTGAAAATCAAATCATCAAAAGCAAATTTATCCATCACATATCCAGAGATATAAGTGGGCTCAAATGCGCCAATTCTTCTGGTCTTGAAACTTTTTCCATCAGCCAAGGAATATTCTTCTGAGAAGAAGTCATCAATGGTTGGACGACGACCTGTAAGCTTATTTCCATAAGGATCATATCCATAATAAGTAACAATGTTGTTCCCTTGATTCAACAAATCATCGGCACCAAACATGCTCACGCTCAAATCATCTGGATTCAAAGCATCTACATTGATATAATCTGTTCCATTAACATCCAATCCCAATGACTCACGCAAATTGTAGTCAAATTCAAACTGATCTGCTCCTACCAAATTACCATAGTTGACATAGGTGATTCCATCCTGATTAAAGTAGGTTGGATTATCAGTATCCAATTGTCTGTTGTGGAAATTGGCCAATTGACGTGCACGCAACCACAAGCCAACTGGTGCAATTGCATAACCAGCGTCTCTTCTTTGTTCGAACTCGAAACCTACTTGAATGGCATGGTCTCCAATATCTGCAGATCCTGTTCCTGATACGCGGAATTGTTTATTAGAACTAACACTATAATTGTTGCTTTGTCCTCCGTAATAATTCCACAATCCATAGGTATCGTTGGGCAATTGACCATTGATCAATCCATTATTACCTTGAATATTGGTCAATGAGGCATAAGGAGATTCTCCAATCTGCAAAATCTCAGTGGTGAACTCATTGTTGGCGGCATCAAAGAAACCATCATCTGTGATCAACACATCGGTTCCATTCACCACCTCGTTGACACTTGTTGGTGTATTGAACAAATTAAAAAACTGACTCGTAACAGAAGCCAAATCAGGATTATACTGACTGGGTGTGAAAGCAACATTCACGTCCTGCCAACCATTTTGTACATAATAACCTCCCTCAGGAGCCAAAGAATAAGAACGTGCACGCAATTGATCAAAACTACCCACGTGTCCATAACGGAACAATTTGTCTTTGTGTGTAGCATCTTGACGCAAACGGTAGCTGCTGCTATAGTCAGCCATGATAGAATAGAATACATTCTTTAACGTAGAAGTCTCGTCTTCACCATTTTTAAATCGCTGACTAAATTTCACATAACCTCTCCAGTCCAAATCGGTAGCCTGTTGATTGTTGTCATAGTTCATCAACATGTTGCTGTAATCGAAATCATTTCCTCTTCTGTAGGCGGCTGTTCCTCCAACGGTCAAAGTCATGGTTTCAGAGGCTGTCAAATCAACCTTACCCACCATATTCAAAGAACGGTTTCTAACATTCATTCGGGTATCAATCTTCTCAAAATCATCTGCAGTCAAGAAATCCGCATTATACAAAGCACCGTTAACAGTTCCATCTGCCTGAATATTCTGACGCAATGGATTATCGCGCAATTGATCCAACGCTGATTGTTTCATTTTGTAAACACCACCAAACGCTGGACCGCCATCAACTACATCCGTGTAGTTACTGGATAAGAAGAATCCCAACAAAGGACGACCCTTACTGCCATCTGCTTTCTTTTTAAACAAAATGGGTCCCGACAAAGAACCCTCTAATAGATTGTAACCATACTTATCCAAACCAATTACTTTATCGTTCACCTGAAAACCAGATGAAATGGCCTCAACACCACCTGTGTAATTGGCAGAAGCAGAACGCAAGGAAATGTTGATTACCCCTCCTGTTACGTCACCAATATTGGCTGGAACACCACCGGTAATAACCGATACCTCTTCAATCGCCGATTTTGGCAACGATGATGAACCGCGAACCTTAATACCATCGATGTAAACCCAAGTAGAACCTGTTCGTGCACCACGAATAGAAATTCCACCACCTGTACCAGCACTGCTAACACCCGCTACTGTTTGAGCCAAGCCCAACGCGTCACGAGAAGGCATTCTTGCCAACTCTTCACGGGTAACCGTTCCACCGGAAGCTCCACCATCTTTATCAATCAAAGGAACCTTGAACTCATTGATTTCGAGGGTCTTTAATTCTTGACCGGCACTCAACTCCGTATTGGCGAACTGAATCTTACCTCCTGAAATGGGAACACCCTTCAACTCCTGTGAGGTATAACCCACAAAATTAAATTGAACATCGTAAACCCCTGGATCGATTGGTTTTATGGTGTATTCACCATCAATATCAGTTGCCCCTCCAGTAATCAGGTTACCATTGAGGAATAATATTACGTTTACAAACGGTAGTGGTTGTTTGGTATCTTTATCAGTTACCTTTCCCTTCAAAGTACCAGTGTTTTGGGCCATTGCGCCAGTCAAGGTGACCAGCAAACCAACCAACATTAGCGTAACTTTTTTCCGCATATTAGGATAGAATTAATTGTACGTTTCCTTTGTTAAAGGGTGCTAAAATAAGGAAAAAGACCTTTTTTAACTCATCTTAACACCAACTATTTATTTTCAACTCAAATACCAATTGATTTTCAATTGTTTAATATTTAAAAACACCCCTCAATTACCGCAGAGATCAATGATTTTTTATCAATTCCAACCGCCGCAGCCTGCTGAGGAATTATCGATGCCTCAGAGAATCCAGGAACAGTATTGACTTCAATGACAAATGGAACACCTGATTGGATAATGAAATCTACTCGAATCATTCCTC
This sequence comes from Bacteroidota bacterium, assembly GCA_039798325.1. Classification (GTDB taxonomy): domain Bacteria; phylum Bacteroidota; class Bacteroidia; order Flavobacteriales_D; family Sanyastnellaceae; genus CAMCTV01. The sequence goes on along the minus strand of JBDKGG010000113.1, from coordinate 3,279 downwards.
GGCAATTCAAATCTCCATAAATCTTTACCGCTAATTCTTGGACTTTCTCAAACACTTCTTTATCCACTCGGGCTGGGGTAATTTCCTCTGAAGCCCCATTGTATTTCGCCTCAAAATCAAAAAACTCTTGGGTAGTAACAATTTCTGTCAACGGCAATGCACGCAATTGTCCATTCCATCGAATGACTCCACAAGTCACCTCCGTTCCGCTGACAAATCGCTCAATAATCACCTGATCATCGACCGCCAAGGCTTTTTCAATGGCCAAGGCCAAACCTTCTTGTTCTTTCACCTTTGAAGTTCCCAATGAAGATCCCCCATTGTTGGGTTTAACAAAACAAGGCAATCCAACCTTTGACAAAATAACCGGAGCATCCCATTGGTTTTCTTTGGAAACAATGACACTATTGGCCACTTGATAACCCAAACTTCCCAAAGTATCGGTGGTGGCCTTTTTATTAAATGTCATGGACATATTGAGCACATCACCAGTAGTGTAGGGTATACCCATCAAGTTGAAATACCCTTGTAACACCCCATTCTCACCGGGAGCACCATGAACAATCATGAAAACACCATCAAATCTCAACTTCTCTCCACCCACCTGAATCGAAAAATCATTCTTATCTACTGGCCATTCTTCCCCTTGCTCGGAAAGAGCATACCAACGATCAACCGATATCACCACTTGCATCGGCGTGTAAAGGTCGCGGTCAATATTGGCCATAACCATGGCTGCGCTGCGCATAGAAACAACGGCTTCTCCACTGTAACCTCCGCAAACAACAGCAACGCTCTTTTTTTGGTTCATTCCCATTTTCCAAATATCAAAGCGTTTGGGTATTCTTTCATCGGTATTTTCACGCAAACCATTCACCATGGATGGTTAATTGTTTTTGATTGAAAAAAATGCATCTTTGTGACGTGAAATTCAAACAACGTCTTATCAGATATCTCGTCGGTGTCACCATCGGTTGCCTACTCGTCTACATGATGTTTCCCAACTATGATTGGTTGGGTTGGCTTCCCGGCAAACAAATCAGGAGCAATATACTGTCTCGAAATCAGATAATGACTGATCAGGCAAAATGCGAAGCTTCATTTTATGCCATTCATGAGGAAGATTGGAAATCTGTTTTAGCAGACGGCTCAATCAATTTTGATAAAAGCAAAACCAAAGAAGCTGACAAAACTTATTGCTTAGAAAACAACCTCATATCCGTTGAGGTCCTGCTTAAAGACTCTTCCGCATACATTCAACACATCCAACGCATGGGTGTCAACTCTCCCAACCCTTGTCAAGTCCAATAACCATGTCCATCCAATCATCGATACAAAGAATCACTGCCGAACAATTGGAGAAATGGCGTGCCATCAGAAGGCATTTGCACGCTCATCCTGAATTGTCTTTCCAAGAGTTTAACACATCAAGTTATATTAAAAAACAACTGGATGATGCCGGAATAGAATACCTAGATGGATGGGTAAATACTGGAATCACCGCGATTATCAAAGGAAAGAATCCAGAAAGTCGATTCATTAGTCTCCGTGGAGATATGGACGCTCTGCCCATTCAAGAAAAAAACAACACAGAATACAAAAGTACCAATGATGGCATAATGCATGCCTGTGGGCACGATGTGCACACCACCTGCGTTTTAGGCGCCGCTATTGTATTGAACCAATTGAAGGAAGAATGGGAAGGAACCGTGCAGATCATTTTTCAACCCGGTGAAGAAATTCTTCCCGGCGGTGCCAACGAAATGATCAAAGCAGGAATCTTCAATAACCATCAACCTCAAGCCATTTACGGACAACATGTTTATCCTGAACTTCCTGCTGGAAAAGTAGGATTCAAATCAGAGTGGTACATGGCCAGTACCGATGAAATCTATATCACTGTACAAGGAAAAGGAGGACACGGGGCAAAACCCAATCAATGCATTGATCCCATCGTGGCTTCCGCTCAACTCATCCTTGCTTTGCAAACCATCCCCAGTCGACGTGCTGAACCCGCCACACCCACGGTATTGACCATTGGTAAAATAGAAGGTCTTGGGGCTACCAACATTATTCCCGATCAAGTCACCATGGCGGGAACTTTCAGAACCTTTGATGAGGATTGGCGGAGTCAAGCGCATGACCTCATCCGACAAACGGCAAAAGGAATCGCGGAAACCACAGGAACTCAAATTCATGTCGATATTCATATCGGCTATCCTGCATTATTCAACAATCCCGAAAAAACAAGTAGAGCCAAATCGCTAGCGGAAGAATTCCTAGGAAAAGAAAACGTTGTTGAGTTATCTTTAAGAACAACAGCAGAAGATTTTGCTTACTTCGCTCAACTATACCCGAGTTGCTTTTATCGCCTAGGTACCACTAGCCCTGATGGATTAAAATTCAACGCCCCTGTTCACAACAATTGTTTTGATATTGATGAAAACGCCTTGCTAACGGGTGTTGGTTTATTGGCCTATATTGGGGCCAGAGGCTAAAACTTCTTGTTGTATTCATAGACAACAAATGAATAAGGATGCTTATCATCCTTTTCCTTTGTCATAAAAGATTTTTTCTCCCATTCATTTTCATCGAATTCAGGAAAAAAAACTTCTGCGTCAGAAAACAAGGCATCCACCTCTGTGATGTACATTCTATTCACCAAACCCTTAGACAAGGCCTGGGCATAGATTTGACCGCCGCCTATAACAAATACTTCCTGCTCGTCATTTGCCTGGGCAGCCACCAAAGCATCTTCTAAATTTTGTACCAAAATACAATCAGGAGCATTGTAATTCAATTGACTGCTGATGACAATATTCAATCGATTCTTGAATGGTCTATACTTCTCTGGTATGCTCTCATAATTTTTACGTCCCATGATGACCGGGTGTCCCAAAGTTTTATCCTTGAAAAACTTCATGTCCTCGGGCAAATGCCACATCAAATCATTGTTACGGCCAATTCCTCTGTTGGCCGACATGGCAACAATAATGCTAACAATTGGCGTTTTCATCATACAGCCACTGCAGCTTTGATGTGTGGATGGGGATCGTAATTCTCCAATGTAAAATCTTCGTACTTAAAGTCAAAGATATTTTTAACCTCTGGATTCATTTTCATTTGAGGCAATGGTCTAAAATCCCTTGACAATTGCAATTGCGCTTGTTCAACGTGGTTGCTATACAAATGAACATCACCACCAGTCCAGACAAACTCTCCAGGTTCATAACCACATACCTGAGCCATCATCATGGTCAACAATGCATAAGAAGCAAT
>JBDKGG010000112.1:0-8991 GCA_039798325.1 Bacteroidota bacterium | reverse complement strand
CATCCGTCATGGCTGCACAACCTCCACACCAATTGTTAAACGTTCCATTTACATTGGCTACCGTGAAGGCAGGCGCATTGGTCATGTCTACCCTAAAGGTGACATTGAATGCCAATGCCATGATGGAACTCAAGGCAATCAGCATCGTTGTGATTAGGTATTTTTTCATAGATAAAGGTTTTGGTTACAATGCTAAAATAGCATTATTGTCAATAAAACAAAAAGTATTTTTGTAATTTTTACAATAACTAAAAAAAAGATCACAAAAAAAGGCTGTCTCACTTGGAAACAGCCTTTTAAATATTGCCTTTAAAATCAACTACATTGTCATCGAATCAAATGTTAAAAATCAATGAAGCACCATCACCCTGGACGCCTTGGCGATACTGTTTTTGCTTGCAGCCACTATGTACTGACCATTGACCAATGTGGCAGCATCAAAATATAAGATGGTTGATCCCGCTGGCATCCACTTCTTGGCGATCAATGCTCCTTTGGTATCCCACAAACAAACTTCCATATTCTCCTTTAGCATCCCCTTGTACTGGATGGCTACCAAATCCAAAGCAGCATCAAATTTTACCATCATCTCGCCTTCTTCTTTTTGCTCATTCATTCCAACTGTGGGGTTATAAGTACTAACGGTTTCAGCAATGGTGGTTACCTTTGAGGCGGACTTGACTCCGTAAAATGTTGGACCTACAACATAGGGGTAAGCACTATTCCAATTCTCATCCACGGTACAGAAATAAGCGTAGATGCCATTGGGATATTCCGGCGTCACACAAAATCTACCGTTGTGCTCATCCAAATAATCAGGAACTCCTGGATGCGCTACAAACTCATAGTCTTCGCGATAATGTCCCAATGGATAAGTAGTACTTACCGCAGGACCATCGGTAACATCCGTGCCATCCGCGTAATGTGTTCTGACGGTAATATTGCGCAATTGAAAAGAGGACTTCATGCGCACTACTCCACCTGTTCCATCCGCATTCAAAAATCCATAGGCACCATAAATGGGGAATCCATCATAAGCAAATCCAATCAGCGGAGAATGTTCATTTGGGTTGATGACATAAAGCCCATCGGCATCATACAAATTGCAAACCGATGAAATGGGGACCAAATCCAAATCGAAAGCACTGGGATTTTGATGGTGGTGATAATTGCCCATGGCTGGGTGCCCCTTGGCGCAATCAAAGCCCACACGCTCGGCCACTATGGCATCTCTGTTCCATACCCCCTGTCCAGGAGGACCTTGAATAGGACCTCCACCTTCCGTCTGTGAATTGTTGTTCCAAGAAACACCATCTCGGTAGTCAAATAATGCAACACCATTGACAAAGACGCCAATGTTCCCACCTGTTGTGGGTGTTGCGGTTCCGGTATTTTGAACCGGGTTCAATGGAAATTTGAAAATCGCATTTTGATCTGTTGCTTGTGATGGATTGCCATCCAAAAATGGTCCTGTCGTATAGGCTGGAATTCCATTGGTATTTACATAAGCCCACTGATTGGAATATTGCACGAGCTGAACATTGGCCAATACGTTGTCTGCAATGGCCGTTGAATTGCCTTGCACATAATGACTGCCCATCACACTAGTGTTCAATAACCAATGAGTGATGGCTGGATTGGTTTGCGACATTCCCAGTATTGAAGGAATCATGAAAAATAAAACAATTGATTTTCTCATAGGATGCTATTTAATGGATTACAATGGTGAATATACAAATTCCTGAATCACCACTTCATGCTTTTTGTCATTGATGGGACCCACGGATTGAAAAGGCAAAGTCCATAAATTCATGCGGGTCTTGGTATAACTTCCCGGAGCGGGAATGACAATGGGGTTTGATGCATTCCCGCCATCATATTTGATGCGTGGAGGATGATTCAAATTGAAACTCCATTCGCTAATGACCTCTCCTGCTGTTCCCTTCCCTTTGAAGCTCTTCCAGCTGATCAACGTTGGGGTCCATTCAAATTGATGGGTGGTTACACCCGTTAAGATGGTTGGATCCACTTCCATCTCTCTGGTTCGCTCTGGATAGAAGGTTCCAAAATTCACTGGCTGCACCGAGTAGGTTAATGGCGTGTTGCTCGAGGCATCTCCCCATTTCGAAAATTCAATATCCACCTCACTATTGCCATCGGTAAAAAAGGTACTGTCATCCCATGTAAACAATCCAAAAACTACATTCTCTGCAAAGGCGATGGGATCCGCTTGCACCACCCAGGTATAGGTTCCATATCCCATGGTATCCTGGGATATCACCTCAGAAGAATACCACAAATCATTGTGTTTATCTATCGTCAAATGGAGATATCCTTTGTCATCCACCCAAACGTCATCATAGAATGGAGAGAAATAATTGGGACCGGGTCCAACGGGCTGAGTGCTCGATTTGATGTCCCAAACACGCCCTGCGAAATGAACTTCATCGCCCTTTCTTCCCAATACTTCATTGGGATCAGATTGCTTGCAGCCGACCAAAATCGACAACAACAGCAACAGGAAACTCCCTTTTAATCTTTTGTCTTTCATGGCAACAAAATATTCAATTCTTGTCCTCCGACCATGATTCTGAATTCGCCTGGTTCGAAAACGGGTAGCGCCTCTTTTCCAATAAATTCAAAATCCTTTTGATTCAAATAAAACTTGATTTCCTTTTCCTCATTGGGAGAATAGGTCAACTTCTGAAAACGTTTCAATCGCTTGACATGCGGGGTCACTGATGCCACCCTATCCTGAACATACAACAAGGTTGTCTCTTCTGCTTCATGCGCACTGGCATTCTTGATTTTCATCGAAACCTCTACTTCCCAGTTTCCATTGACATTGATTTTCTTCTCCAAATTCAAATTGGAATATTGAAAATTTGCATAGGACAAGCCGTGACCAAATGGCCATTGGGGCTGGTACGCATTGTTCCCAAACTGTGGATCCAAAGTCTCCGTGTACTTGTGATCATAGGTCAACAATGTATGGGGATACTTGGGGTAGGTAAAGGGCAAACGACCCGAAGGATACACTTCTCCACTCATCAATTTCACCAGGGCATCAGCGCCGTAATCTCCGGGTTGATACATCATCCAAATGGCGTCAAAGAAAGGTTCAATCTCAGCAATCAAACGCGGACGGTTCTCGGCCAAAACCAAGACCATGGGCTTGCCTTCTTTGCGCAATTCCTGAACACAACGAACAAACTCGAATTGTTCATGATCCAAAGTCAAATCATCGATATCTCCGGGTTTCTCGGTTGAAGGCGTTTCTCCCAAACACAACACAATCACCTCTGCTTTTTTGATTTCCTTTTTATTGATGGATTTGGGATTCCAATGTCCTCCATCCCAACTTTTATCGATCTTGGTTTGCGGGCCATTCCAAATGGTCAAGGCTTCTAACAACGTATTCTTGCTATTGTCATCCCATTGCGGATCTGTCCCTTGCCATGTTCTGGTCCATGCACCATTGAGCATGCTCATGCTGGATGCAGCAGGTCCTGCAACATACAACCGACTGCCCGCTTTCAATGGAAAAACATTTTTCTCGTTTTTCAATAGTGTAATAGAAGACAACGCCGTTTTCAAAGCTGTCTTCTGAAAATCATCACTTCCAAAATTGGGATAGTCCAATTTACCCAGCGGGTGTGTCATGATGCCCAATTGGTACTTCATGTACAAAATACGTCGAACACTTTGGTTGATGCGCTCTGAAGAAATTTTTCCTTCTTTCACCAACTCAATGAGCAATCGTGTAAAATCAAAATCGTTGGGAACCATGCACATGTCAATACCCGCCATCACCGCCAAATACACGGCCTCCTTTAAATCATTGGCTACACGGTGATTCTTCTCTAGCTTAATAATGTCCTCCCAATCCGTGACTGCCATTCCTTTGAAACCCATTTCATCTCGCAGGAGTTCCACCAAGATTTTGGGATTGGCATGAACCGGAATGCCGTTGATCTCTCCACTGTTGATCATCACTGAAGCCGCTCCAGCATCAATGGCTGCTTGAAATGATGGGCGATAGATTTCGCGCAACTCAATATCGGATAAAATGGCCGGAGTTCTGTCCTTTCCTGAGCGCGCTCCACTGTATCCCAAAAAATGCTTCATGCATGCGGCAACGTGCTCTTCATCAATTTTGCTTTTTCCATACACTCCTTGATATCCTTCCACAGCTGCGCGACCCATGGTGCTGCATACATAAGGATCTTCTCCGTAGGTCTCAAAAAATCTTGACCACAAGGGATTACGACCTACATCCAACACCGGCGAAAAATTCCAAGGCATACCCGCTGCTCGGGTTTCATATGCGGTGATACTGGCTGCGTTGCGAACCAAGCTCGGATTGAACGTTGCGGCTTGTCCCAATTGTTGAGGAAACAATGTCGATCCCAAAACATAATTCGCACCGTGGATGGCATCAATACCATACAAGACAGGAATTTTCAAACGGGACTGCGATTGAACTTCCTGCTGAATGGCGCCGATCAATTGATGCCAATGGTCGCGGGTATAAGCATGCCCGCCACAATTTAAAACCGATCCCACATGCCAGTCGACAATGGCCTTGCGCAGTTTGTTGGGATCGATATGATGGGGTTCAATCAGTTTATAAATTTCTCCTTCGCAGACCACATCCAAATTAATCTGTGTCATCTGACCCACTTTCTCTTCAATGGTCATTTGAGACAACCACATCTCCACTGAATCTTTCCAACCTTGATTGTTCCACAATGCGCCATTGGATTGACCCCGTGTCCACATGCATGTGAGTTGCAAAACCAAAACAATGAAAAATGACTTACTGTTGCTCATACCTGATCCACTTAATGTTATCTATGCCGATGTTCCCTTCAGACTCCAAGGTAACGATCATTTGTTTGATGGCTGAAATATCCAACATGGGATTTTGCTTTAAAATCATGGACAATGGAATGACCATCTTGCGCCACTCTCCATCAATCACACTTCCTTTTACGAATTGCGGATACAATCCGACCCAAGATTGATTGCCCGAAAAATCTTCTAGACCCAATGCCCCCGGAAGACCGGCCTTTAAATCACCTGAAAAACTTTTCACATCCAACTGAAGTGCCGCTTGACTTTCCAAACCTGTCAAATCTTTGCCCGACCAATTGTCCCAACCAATGCCCAATCCCATCCAAGGGCAATTGCCCGCTTGCTTGTTCCATTGCAGATGCAAGAAATGATTTTGAGCCGCTTCCTCATTTTGAACTGTAATACAATTGGGACTTTGGGTAAACCAAACATCTCCATTCAATTGCTCACTCCACACCTCTGTCGCATAGAAGCCTTCAAAAGTGGTTTGCTCTTCGACATTCATTTCTGGATACAACGTCAAGGGCTTCATCTCCATGCAAGATGCGAGCAAAATGACCCATCCAAAAAAAATCCAGTTTCTCATGGTTGTAGTGGACTTCCTTCTGTGAACATAACGTAATCAATGGCCGTCTCCGAATAGCCGCTCGCCGGATTGGCCAAGAACAACATGGACACTTGAACCAATTTGTTGGGCTCATGGATACCATTGCCATCGGGGGCCGATTCTACTCCATTCACCAATGATTTGATGTCGTTGTATTTTAACGAAACCAAGCGCCATCCATCGGGACCACCTTTGATTTCCACCGCATACATGTCCTCAGAGCCAGAAGTAAAGGATCCATCTTCGTTGTCATCCTCCATAAAGCGCAACAGCAATACCCCGTTATCATAGTCTGCTGGCTTATTCATCAGCATATTGAAATACACATTATTGGCATTGGAGGACAGCGGATAATAGGTCTGACCATAGGCAGAAGCTGGAATATCGATCATGCCTATCAACCAATCCCAAGTCACCGTCCCCCCCATTCTGTAGGCACGCTGTCCTTGAGGGATATCTCCGTTGTTTAATAAACCAAAACTCATGTTTTGACCTGACTGAATAAAACTTTGCCAAGACGGATTTAAACCCATTTCAAAATCAGACAACAAAAAACCGTTGTTGACTTTTGGTGCAACCACATAAACCGTATCACGCAAAGTATCTGCCTGATTTTCTACGGTCAATTCCACAGCACACCACTCAGAGCGAAACATGGGGAAGACCGTGGTTTCCCCTTTCCAATCAAAGCCTACTGCCGAGCCGAACTCCTTTTGCACCTTTTGGGCGCCTGACGTCAAGCCTTTGATGGACAAAGTCCAATCCACTCGCTTGGAGAAACCGGCGGTAAACAAAACGGATTCACCCATTGAGAAATCAACTGAATCTCTTGAGGAAGAAAGTCCCTCAGTCAATGCATACGGTCCGTACAAATCATTGAGATCTGGACCATCAAAATCGGTATCCACCTTACATGCCTGCAACAAAGGGAGACACAACAAGAATAGGGCAAGTTTCTTCATGGCTTAAAAATTCATTACATACAACAAAGTCCATTGCTTCCAACGGTAATCCGTGGAGGCGTTGATTTCATCTTGACGATGAAAACTATTCCACTGGGCACTCAAATAGGATTGCTCAGAAAACTGATAGGTCATTCCTGCCGACAACATCTGCTCACTTCCATCCTGCACATAGGGCTTGAAATTCGCAATTTCTCCATTGAAATCACGAATGGTTTGAACTTCACTCCCCTTAAATGCCACAGACTGCCAACCGATATTGGTGATCCATCGGTTGTTCCAATGCAAATCCAGCGCAGTTGACAAAACTTGATTGTTCCAATTTACCTGGGGCAGAACATCTGGCAAAGTGCGACGGGTTTGGTCGTTGCGGTATTGCACATTGGCCACAACGAAAAATTTCTCTTGGCTCTTTTCGTGCGGCGTTTCGTAAGTCAAGCGCACTGTCTGGCGTTGAAATTTTCGGGCAACAAGGGTTCCTTCTCCTCGAGTCTCTTGACCTTGGTAGTATTTTAAGTCAACCGTCAATGGGTTGTTTTTCCGCTTCCAATTCAAATGAAAATCCATTCCTTGGCGATTGGGTGTGGCTGCTCCGTATGGGGTGATATTATCATACTCCATCCGGTAATCCATCAATTGGGTTTGCAGTTGCATGTTGTACAAACTGCTTTCTCGCATCAAGTCCATTCCATTGATGGTGCGCAACACTTGGTCATTTCCAGTTCGCTCAAAAGCGGTTGGAACCCCACCAAAAAGCACCCGCTTGGTTTGCGCACCGGGGCTTCTGAATCCAGCGTCCACTCGATTCCAAGCCCATTGCATGCTCCAACCCTGATCTGGTCTTGCCCAATTGGCCACTGCATGCACAAACTGACCTCTTTTGTCTTTTAATTCACCCGGCTGATCATGGTACAGATGCGACCACCCTTTCTCCGCCTTCAGCTCCACATGGGATGCGCCAATATCGTTGCGGTACAACAACGAACTGGTCACCACCGGGATGCGCAGTAAAGTCGCGTTGTTAGAAGTTCCTTTCAAATCGTAGGTATTGGTATACAAAACATCCGCACTCCAATGTTTGTTCACCATGATATCGGCTGTTATTCCAGAAAACAATCGATCCGGCGTATTGCCAAAATCGGTGGAACGAATTCTGGATGTCATGGTCTTTAAAGACAACGATTCTAAAACATTGGCAAACAAAAAAGTAACATCGCCTGCAGCACCCTGCTGGCGCCAAGAGTGGTCGTTATTGTAAAAATGATCATAATTCAATACACCCCATTGCTGCTGCAGTCCAGTAGGAGCAAAAGGCATCAACTCTTGATCATTGTTCCAGAGGGTGTAGGGTGACATCTTGTAATTAAAATCACCCAGGTGATAACGAACACGATTGGCCACCAATCCTCTCACATACAATTGACGCACATCGAAACTCACCCCCGAACCCCAAAATCCACCATAATCATTGCGCACACGCACCATGGCCAAAATTTCCATTTGCTTGTTGGCCTGAACCTTCATGCCCAAATCAGCCAATACATTTCCGCTGTTCAATTTGGCAGCCGTAACAGTATCTGCAACCGCGGGTTCATAGGCATCACTATAAAACTGCGCACGAGCGGCACCGAAGAAAGTCACCTTCTTCTGTGTATTGGGTTGTGCCCAAGATCCCAAAGAAATCAAGCAAACCCAAATGAATATCCAATATTGTCTCATATCAAAAAAATGCTTTTAATTCAACTTGCCATTCATTTCCCTTCAAGTCATCCAAAGGAAAACTGGTATCCACAAAAGAGAACCAACGTCTGCGCACATACAACCGGGCGTTGCGACCCAAATCGATGTCCGTTCCCAATCCCAAACTTTTTCCCCATTGATTCAAGGGTCGTCTGGTCTCTTCATTGATGTCCGTATTGTAGTTGCCCAAGGTGCGCTCATAACCGCCATACACATTCAACATCATCTTGCTGTTGAGTCTCCAATAACACTCCACCTCTGAACTGTATTGACGGATATAGGCTTCTTCATTCATCACCGGAATGGGTGAAAACGCTTGAGAAATGGTGCCTACTTGCATCAACGCGAAAGCATAAAATTCCCGTTCAAACAAATAATGACTGAACTTGGTTTGCAACTCGGCATTGTTAAAGTATTTGTCATATACAACAACACCTGAAGAATCATTGTTGAGGGTAACACTTTGATATGTATCCCGATAAATGTCGGAGTAGCGGTTATAAGGACCAATGTTGGCCGGGAAATTCCAGCGCCACAATCGCGAACGCACCAATTGATTCACTGGGTGACCAATGGTCAGCAAATTGCTGGTCTTTTCCAATTCTTTTGAAACTCCGATGCCCCCTGAGAAACGCCAATGGGGTATTTGGTATTGAAAATTCAAATTACCTCCTTGACGGTTATTGGTAAACTGACCCAATCTTGTCAATGAAGAACCGATGGGCTGCAAAACGCCTGAGCTACCGATGCTTCCTGCTGGAATGTCATTCACGCTGTATTCCACCGTTGCCGTATTCCAATACAAGGCGGCGTTGTTGACCACCT
>JBDKGG010000111.1:0-2925 GCA_039798325.1 Bacteroidota bacterium | reverse complement strand
TGGTCACCACTTGGAATGCTCAATTGTACACCTCTATTTTTTTGCTTCCGATTACTCTGCTCTTCCCGACTTATTTCATGATCTCCAACTTTCTTTTGGTTCCGCTCTTTTCCATTCTGCTATTCAGTTGCTTTGGTGAATGGGTTTTGGCGCAATGGATTCCTCAGTTGCCTGTCCATTGCCTCAATGATTTCTTGTTTGATGCACTGGCATTTATCATTCAACATTTGCAAAGTCTACCCTACCTGCAATGCCAAATCTGCGGCCCCTGGTGGATAGTAATGTTGATCATCATGGGAGTAGCTGTCATTTATTATTTCATCATCGAATGGCAATGGCGAAGAGCCGCTAAGGCAACTCTCGGGATGGCAAATATGGCCTGCACTATTTCCATTGTCCTGGTGATTTTTTCCAAACCTGAAATTCATCTTTGGCGAGATAGGAAAGAGAAAAAAAGATTGTGGAGTTTTCGGGGAGAAGGTGACTTTTCTGCACAAATGAAAAACCCATCGATATTCTTGGTTCAAAAGGGAGTAAGGTTGGATCAAAGCCCATAACTTTGTGGTATGGACTTGAGTCGATTCACTTGGGTAGAATGTCCGCGAGATGCGATGCAAGGCATTCCAACCTTTATTCCTACCGCACAAAAAATAGCCTACATCAATCAATTGATTGAAGTGGGATACGACGTCATTGACATCGGTAGTTTTGTCAGTGCCAAAGCCATCCCGCAATTGCAAGACAGCCATGAAGTGATCAACGCAGTGGAGTGGAAGACGAACAAGCCTGATTTTTTGGTCATTGTGGCCAATGAGCGTGGTGCAGAAACCGCTTGCCAAGAGTCACGAGTGGACACATTGGGGTTTCCGTTTTCCGTGTCTGAGACTTTTCAGCTTCGCAATACATCTGCCACACAAGAAGAAAGCTTAAACCGATTGGATGGTATTTTTGAAATGACCCAATCTGCTCAAAAGAAAATGGTCATTTATTTGAGCATGGCCTTTGGCAATCCATATGGAGATTCTTACTCAGTAGAAAATGTTTTGGAATGGTGCCAAAGGTTGTCCGAACGTTATCCGCTGGCCATCTTTTCGTTGAGCGACACCATTGGGGCGGCAACACCTGAACAAATCACCTCTTTGTATCATATAGCAACTACGCAATTCCCTCACCTCACATTGGGATTGCATTTGCATGCTACACCAGACATGGCCAAAAGCAAAGCCAAGGCGGCTTTTGAAAGCGGCTGCCAGCGCATTGACAGTGCCATGGGAGGCTGGGGAGGCTGCCCAATGGCGACCAATGAACTGACGGGAAATATGGATTCGATGGTCATCAGAGACATCATTTATCCCGAGACCCGGTACAATTGGAGTGCATTCCAAAAAGCGCAAGAAATGGCAACCACCCTATTCCATACCACATGAGAGGAATTCTAGTATTGCCATTGGTTTTGATTTGGACTGTTTTCTGCGGAATCATCGGAATCATGATGCGCCTATTTTTTTCTGCTGATACCTGTGTGCGTTTCATCGCGCACACACTTTGGTCACCGGTCATCTTCTTTTTGTTCGGAATCAAATTCACCTGCACGTTTGAGGAAGAGCTGCCAACCGTCCCATCCATTTACATTGCCAATCATCTTTCTCAATTGGACATTGCCGCCGTTGTGCGCGGCGTTCCCAAAGGACTATTTTTTGTCGCCAAAAAAGAACTGTCTTACGTTCCCCTATTGTCCCAATACATGCAAGCAATGGGAATGATTTTCGTTGATCGCGGCAATAAAGAAAAGGCCATTCAAAGCATGGAGGAAGCCGCTGACAAAGTGAGCAAAGGCAAAAATTTGGTCACTTTCCCCGAAGGCACCCGTAGTACTACAGGACAACTTCTCCCTTTTAAAAAAGGCAGTTTTGTTATTGCACAAAAAAGAAACATTCCCATTGTGCCCATGGCCATATTTGGAGCCAACAAGGCCCTGAAGAAAGGCAGTTTTTGGGTCAAGCCCCACCCCATTCATGTTCACATTGGCAAAGCCATTGAGGCCGATGAGTATTTGAACATGAACCCCGGAACCCTGGCTGAATTCTGCCGAAAAAAAATCGAGCATTATTTATCCCATCAGAACCCTTTTTAAAATGAAAAAGATTAGCCTTGTTCTGATTATCCTGGTGAATTTCTCGTTGGCATGGAGTCAAAATTTTAGTTTCCAACCAGACACCATTCATCGAACTTTGGCCTTAGATGCTTTTTCCATCGACCAAATCGACATCACGCCGTTGTATACCAATGACACCGCGTATATCAGCTACCGTTTGATAGAAAACACCTGCCCGGCTGAATGGGAGTTTATCCTGTGTGATTGGTCGGATTGTTTTATTGACATGCCCAATACCGATGCCATGCATCCATTGCCCAATGGCTATGATGCCCTGGTAAAAATCAGTACCCATCCGCATGGAGTGGAAGGAAGTGGCCATTTGCAATTTTGGATTTTCCCTACGGGTCAAATGGCCGAACATGAGAGCATTTACTTTTACTACCATACGCCCAATGCGATGGCGATTCCGCAAGAAACATTGAGCGCCTTGCAATATCATTGGAATGATAATGAACTGCGCATCCATAACGCTCCGCACGGAGACTGGAAATTGCTCGATTCCAGTGGTCGAATCCTCAGCGCAGGAAAGTCTCCAACAACCGAATTTTCTCTTTTCCAAACTGGTATAACCAGCGGATTATATTTTATGATTTGGCCCGATACGGGACAATTGTTAAAAATCAATGCCCTGCATTAAATTTGCTTGCCTTCAGCATCCATCTTGAGTAGGCTTGAATTATATTGGAGGCATGTAAAGTAATGTACTTTTTTTAGTTTGGGGATGTCTATCAATGGTTTTTTCAAATGCCCAATCTTCCATTCAATAT
>JBDKGG010000110.1:0-8954 GCA_039798325.1 Bacteroidota bacterium | reverse complement strand
CATCTCCTCATCTCCTCATCTCCTCATCTCCTCATCTCCTCATCTCCTCATCTCCTCATCTCCTCATCTCCTCATCTCCTCATCCCTTATTCCGCTTCATTTTCACATTGTGCATGCGGATGTTGAGCATTTCAACAGTTAAGCTGAAGGCCAAGGCTATGTAAGCGTAAGTCTTGATGTCCACGCCTTCCGGCAAATGCAAAATGTGGGCATCTTCCAGCGCTTCTAGGAACAAGATCAATCCTATCACCACCAAGAAAGCCAAGGCCAACATCTTCAATGTTGGATACTTCTCAATGAACTCACTCACATATGGAGCGAACAACAACATGACCACCATCGCGACAATGACCGCCATGACCATGATCGGAATGTTGTTCGATAAACCAACAGCCGTGATGATGCTGTCAAACGAAAAAACAATGTCAATGATGGTGATTTGAAAAATTGCCTGTATCCATGTCATCTTGCGTGAATTCGGCTTTTCCTCATTGTCCGCTTCTTTGAATTTGTGGTAAATCTCATTGGTGGTTTTAACCAACAAAAAGACTCCTCCACCAAACAATATCAAGCCACGTCCCGTGATGCCATATTCGCCCAAATGAAACAATGGGGTTACCATGTGCGCGATGAATGATATCGTAGACAACAAAATGATGCGCACCACCAAGGCCAAAGTCAATCCGAAGAAACGCGCACGTGCCGCTTCTTTCTTGTCCGCAATCTGACCACAAATGATGGCAATAAAAATGATGTTGTCTATCCCCAACACGATCTCCATCAAGATCAAAGTAAACAAGTCGATGACTCCGGAAATGCTCTGAAAAGGAGCGATAAAATCTGATACTGACATATGAGCACAAATATAAGTAGGAACGGCTTATCCTTGACCGCCCATTTCATCCATCCATCGCTCCCAAGCTGCATGATCCCAATTGCGGGATTCGAAAAATGAAATCCGCTCCTTGGGATGCCACATCGCTGAACTCCAGACCACGCGACCTCCATTGCTCAGCTTCCTCCAATCAACGTTGCCTTCAGGAAAACGTTCACACCACAATGGACCAAAAGCCGCGGCATCATGACCATACAACAAGGGCCACACTTTCTCTTTGTTCCATAGCGCTGAATCGGCGGTCATCATGCCATCGCACAAAGGTTGTTGTATCATGACCTCATGGGCATCCACCAACACCGTTGTATCGGAAGACAACTCCTTGACATGATTGATCCATTGAGATAGATAAGTAGCGGGCATTTGGTAAGCAGCATCTACCCGAAATCCAGTCACTCCGCGATTTACCCAATTCTCGGCCAATCGCTGAAAATACAAAAGCACTTCCGCATGCGCTCCATTCAATTGAACAACGTCCGTCCAATCGGTTCCGAAAGGATGGTGAAGCTTTCCATTTTCATCTTGGTGATAAAATTCAGGATGTTCTTTCACCCAAGGATGATCCCAAGCCGTGTGGTTCATCACCCAATCCATCCAGATTCGCAATCGCAAGGTTTCGCAGGTATCTCGAAAAACATTCCAATCCTCCAACGAACCCCAAGTACTTTCCATGGATTCAAAATCCGCGATGCAATAAGGCGACCCCACGGCATGCATCGATCCCTTTTTGAAAAAAGGCATGAGATAAATGACCTCTACCCCAATGGATTTCAATTGGGGCAAAAGACGCGTCAATTGTAGGCATTGCTGGGCATGTCCCAGCGCACAAGGATTGACTTCAAAGACAACCATCTCACTTGAACTTCTGCGCGTATTCCTTGGCGAAATAAGTCAAAATAATATCTGCTCCCGCTCTGCTGATGGACAGCAACATCTCATGCATCATGCGATCGTTATCCAACCACCCATTTTGCGCTGCGGCCTTGACCATCGCGTATTCGCCACTCACGTTATATGCAGCGACAGGGACATCGGAATGGTCCTTTATCTCGCGAATGATGTCCAAATACAAGGTAGCCGGCTTCACCATCACCATGTCTGCCCCCTCATTCAAATCCAAAGTCAATTCACGCAAGGCTTCGATGCGATTGGCCGGATCCATCTGATACGTCTTCTTGTCCCCACTTCGCGGCGCTGAATCCAAAGCCTCTCGGAAAGGGCCGTAACATGCGCTGGCATATTTGGCGGTGTAGGAAAGAATTGAGACGTTTTCGTAACCGGCTTGGTCCAATGCATCACGAATAAAACCAACACGCCCATCCATCATATCAGAAGGACCGATGATATCAATACCGGCCTGGGCCTGCGCCACAGACATATTGGCCAAAATGGGCAAGGTCACGTCGTTGATAATCTCGCCATCAATCACCAAACCATCGTGCCCATCCGAACTGTAAGGATCCATGGCCACATCGCTCATCAAGGCAACCTGAGGAAAGTGTTTTTTAATGGTTGTAATTAAATGCAAATAAAAATTATCCTCTGCAAAACTCTTGGTGGCCAATTTGTCTTTTTGAGCATCGGGGAAAACTGGAAAAAGCACAAAGGATTGAATGCCCAATTGCACACACTCCTCAATTTCTTTCAACACTTCCTCCGCCGACCAACGGTAAATACCCGGCATAGAAGCAATGGGAATTTTTGGACCGTTACCTTCAAAGACAAACAAAGGATAAATAAATGAAGAAAGGGAAACACTTGTTTCCCTTACCATGGAGCGGATGGCCTCCGACTTCCGATTTCTTCTTGGACGAATCATTACTGAATTTCAGATTCAATTTGTGAACGCAAATCATTGAAAGAGCTTTGGGCTTCTTTGATGGATTTCAAAATATCCAAATCCTTGGCCTCTGGACCAAATGGATTCTCTACCCCATTCTTTTGCTCCTCTTCTGTAGGCAATAACTTGCTGTTGATTTTCCAATCTTCCAATTTGCTTTTGGCCGACTCAATCAATTCTTTCTTGGACATCAAAGACACAAACTCTTTGTACTTGATGGTATCCTTGGCCATGGTGCTGTCTTCTGACATCATCGCAATGGTCTTTTCCACATTCACTGATTCCACATTCAACACAGAATCCAAGTCTGCTTTTTGCTTCAAAAGTCCTGTTTGAATGTTGCGGGCTTCTTTCATCATTTCGCTCTCAGAAGAGGCGCAAGCCATCACCAAAACTGCCATTAACCAAATGGCCAATCCACGATAATTTTTCATTTTATTTCCTTTTTTTGTTTTCATTTTTCGGTACCGGATCAAAACCAAAACCTCCCCAAGGGTGGCAACTTCCAATTCTTTTCATTCCCATCCAAGTGCCCTTGATCCATCCCCACTCCTGCAAAGCCTCAATCGTATAGTGACTGCATGTAGGCTGATACCGGCAATTGGGTCCCAACAACGGCGATAAATATTGCTGGTACAATCGAATGAGGAAGACAAAGAACTTGGTCATTGTTTCGGGTCAAAGATAAATCACCGATGATTGAGCGGTTTCTTAAATTTTCTTTTTTTGTTTTTCTTGTTCACCTTTCTGAATCCATCTTCTAGGAAATCATTTAGTTTGTTTCCTTGAATGGTTTTCACTGCCGTCAAGTCTTGAATGTGCGTAACATCAATGCGGCCCTTGCTCAAATACTGTAGGTCTTTTAATACAACATCGTCTGTTACCGTATTGCGGTTCCAGTTCAATGCATTTTGCTTCATCAAATTGGCAATGGCTTGTGCAAATTGTTTCTTCTCCTCTCCTTCTTCCAAAGCGCTGCACTTGGCAATCATCTTTTCGGCATAACGACCATAATGTCCAAACTTCACATCGCCTTGCGGATAAGGAATGGGATCTGGCTTCACTACCAGCTCTTCGCGGGCTGGCATGGGATAAGGGCTGTCGACATCCAATTTGAAATCGGACATGATCATCAAATGCACCCACAATTTGTGCTGAAAATCTTCCATATCGCGGAGATAAGGAAACAATTGCCCCATCACGGATAGGATGGCTTTGCAACATTGGTTGCGTTGTTCGCGGTCTTCCAAAGTCATGGCATACTCTACCATCTTTTGAATGTTGCGACCGTATTCAGGAATTTTTAAATCCTTTCTTAAACTGTTGATCTCCAAAATATGCGGCTTCAACGCCTCTCCTGGTTCACGAAATGAACTCGATGCTCTCATTGATTCTTAAAATTAATAACCCTCAATCGATGATGGTCAGTTTGGCGAATTTAAGCAGTAATTGCTTTTGTCCTTCGGATGGGAAGAAAATGGTGGCTTTGGCATCGGCTCCTTCTCCTTCCACCTTCAGTACTTTGCCCTTGCCAAATTTCTCGTGACTCACGGTCATGCCCGATTCCAACTGTACAATTGGACCGGCAGGCTTGGACTGCGCGGCATCCACCTTCTTAAAATTTCCAGATGGAATGGCGTCCTTTTTTACGGGTGGCGTAAAGTTGACCGGAATGTTAGGCGTATCACTGAGCATGCGGGGTTCACGCTCTCCCACTCGGTTGGTGTTAAAGCCCTGCCGCTCCTTTCCGAAGTCAATTTTGGGTCGACTAAACTCAGATGGTTTGTTGAGGGACACACCCTTTTTATCAATGAAATTGTCATCAATCTCCTCAATAAATCGCGAAGGTTCTCCGTAGGTCAATTGGCCCCAACGGTATCTTGTGGTAGCGTAACTGAGTGTAACTTTTTTCTCGGCTCTTGTTAATGCCACATAGAACAAACGGCGCTCTTCCTCCAACTCCTCTCTAGAATTCAACGCCATCATGGAGGGGAATAAATTCTCTTCCAATCCCACGATGTACACAAAAGGAAACTCCAATCCCTTGGCCGCGTGAATGGTCATGAGGCTGACCTTTTCTTTTTCCGCTGAATCTTCATTGTCCGCGTCGGTCAACAAAGCCACGTCAATCAAAAACTCAGTGAGCGTATTGACTTTGTGCGGATCGGCTGGATCGATTTTATCCGAAAACTCTTTGATACCATTCAACAACTCTTGGATGTTCTCATAGCGGGCCACTCCTTCAGGCGTTTTGTCATTGTACAACTCTTTGAGCAATCCACTGCTACTGGCAATATTGTAGGCCACCTCATAAGCAGGTGCGGTATCCAAACTAACCGCAAAACTGCGAATCATGGTTGTAAATTCGGACAACTTCAGCGCTGTCCCGCTATTGACACCGATTTGCTGCGGGGTCATCAACACCTCCCACATGCTGGTGTTGCGCTCAGCTGCCATGACTTGCACTTTCTCCAAAGTGGTTTTTCCAATGCCCCGTGCGGGATAATTGATGGTGCGCTTTAACGCCTCTTCATCTTTGTGGTTGGCTACCAAACGGAAGTACCCGATCAAATCCTTGATCTCTTGGCGTTGATAGAAGCTCGTACCGCCGTACAATTTGTAGGGAATATTCAGCTTACGCAATGATTCCTCGAACGAACGGCTTTGTGCGTTGGTTCGGTACAAAATCACGAAACTGTTGTAATCTACGCCCTCTTCTTTTTTGGTTGCAAAAATATGATTGGCCACGTAGGCGCCTTCTTCATTGTCGGAGACCGCCTTGTACAAACCAATCACAGAACCTTGGTCATTGGATGTCCAAACATTCTTTTTGATTTGGTCTTTGTTCTTGGCAATGATGCCGTTGGCGGCGTTGACGATGGTTTGCGTGCTGCGGTAATTCTGCTCCAGCTTGTACATTTTGTAGTCGGGATAGTCCCTTCTAAAATTCAAAATATTCTGAATATTGGCTCCGCGGAAAGAATAGATACTCTGCGCGTCATCACCCACGACACAGACGTTCTCATGCATTTTTCCCAATTGCTTCACAATGAGGTATTGCGAAAAATTGGTATCCTGGTACTCATCCACCAGAATGTAATGAAACTTGTGTTGATACTTCAACAACAAATCGGGATTGTCGCGAAATAGGATGTTTGTCTTAAATAACAAATCATCAAAATCCATGGCACTGGCGTTGAACAATTTGTTGTTGTAACGCTCATAGATGTCCACCATCTTGGACTTGCCGCTCATGTGGTCCTCGTTGATGAGATCGATGTTGTTCCGATAATCTTCTGGACCGATTAAGTTGTTCTTGCAAGAAGAGATGCGGTGCAGCACGTTGCTGGGCTTATAGGTTTTATCATCTAGCCCCAACTCCTTGAGCACGTCTTTGATCATGCTCTTGGCGTCATTGGTATCGTAAATGGTAAAGTTGCGGGAGTAATTGATGCGCTCAGCTTCATTGCGCAAGATGCGCGCAAAGATGGAGTGAAAGGTTCCCATCCAAATGTTTCGGGCATCAGCATCTCCAACCAATGAAGCGATACGGTGCTTCATCTCTGCAGCGGCTTTGTTGGTAAAGGTCAAGGCCAAGATCTGAAAAGGATCAACCCCATTTTGAATCAAATGGGCGATGCGGTAGGCCAATACACGGGTCTTCCCGGAACCTGCGCCGGCAATGACCATGAGTGGACCTTTGATGTGGGTAACGGCAGCCCTTTGGGCGTCGTTGAGTTCGTTCAAGAAAGACATTCTCACAAAATTAGCTTTGTCCTTCCCGCACATGGAAAAAAGTTTTCCAATGTTGATATTTTTATTCTCAATAATAGTAAGATGGATCTCGGCCTTGCTCAGCTAGGTAACGATCCACCCTTTCTTGAAATTCGTCAGGGGTTAACTCCAATATTTCATCCCCTTCCTTGATGATGATGGGCGTGCCTTTGTAGCGCTTGAAGTCAATGAGCGCTTTCCACTTCATGGGTTTGCAGCGCTCAATTTGATCGATCATCCATTCGGCTGAAAACCGTTCTAAACTTTCATCTTCTTTCATAAGCTGCCATTTTGTTCCATTTTTCTGGGTTCACTATTTTCAAGTCTCCGTGTTGACACCAATCGATCACAGCCCAAGATGATAGTCAAATCTCGGATTGTCTGAGCAACGCCTCAACAGAAAGGTCTTCGTCAATAAGAGGCCAGTGAATACCATAACCGGACGGAGAAATCTTGTAAAAATTTCTTTGCTCTTCATCAGCCGCTTTTAATCGAGGTGAAATCTTATCGAGCAAAATCTTGATTAATGTACCGTCAACCCTCAGACTAAGCATGTCGCTCTCAAAGGTCACGTCCTGAATTTTGTGCGTTGCCATCATCCCCTTACTTTTTAAAATGTTCCTTCCAAGCTAAAACAATAATGTCGAAATGCTGGTATATTATTTTTTTCACTTCCCTTTGCGCAACTGGTGTAAGATTATGGGAGAACGCTTCTTTAATTTCTACTTCATCCACCAAAATCCAATACTTACATTCCATGTCTCCTTTTTCCGCATGGATGTGAATGGGTTCCGTTCCTTCATTGGAATAAAAAAAGAATCTCCAACCAAATACAAATAACACCGTAGGCATAACAAATATAATCATTCTGTTGTTTAATTATAAAGCCCCATTGCTTGGCAGCGCCTATCCAATCTTTCTTTTAATCCATTTGCTCATTGTGAAATGGTCCATGACAGACCAAAAGCAATGCAATCAAAAGTTGCAGCGTGATAAACGAAATAGAATAGAAGCGCCAAGAATGAAAAAAGAAACACCCCCCACCTTAGGTACTCAAACCGAAAACAAGTGACCCAGACGAGGAGTGTTCTCTAACGCTTCATTTAGTTGATGCCGCGTATCCGCGACTTGGGAACAATGTACTCGCCATTGCCTGGATCCTGAATCATCTGATAAAACTCTTGACACAGATAATTCAAGGATCGATTAAACGACCTATTCTCCAAATAACTTTCCCAAACTTCCATGGCCAATCGTTTGGTAACGTCCCAAGCATAATGGTTGTACCCATCTGGACGAGAGAAGGTATCAATGTACCTTTTTACTTCTGATAAGTTATTCATATCGCAACAATGTTTTTGTTTAACGATACAAACTAACTTTACCGCATTGTAAAGGATTTACAAGGCAAAAAAAAATTGAAAAAAAAAGAAACTCCCCCTTGGATGAAGAAATTGGGATGGACCACTTTCTGGTTCTTTGTCATCAAAGGAACCATTTCCACCCTGCTCATTCTTTGGGCAGGTTCGCAGTTTTTTGCCTGCTGATTATTCCATCATGAGCGATTGCAATGCCCGCAATTCACTCACTCGATTGTTGTCTTTTAAAGCAATGGCCTGATTGATAAACAAATTGATCATCCTCCCCACCCACTCTTCTTTGGTGCAATTGTGAAAGAACCTTTCATCCAATGGATATTGCTTTTCATGTAACAAATCAATCACATCTTCTCGGGACAATATGGCCCCAAACTGATGGGGATGCACATAAAACAAGGTCTCCACTTCACCCGCCAAATCATCCTCCTGATAAGCCAATAGACAATCTCCAGGAACATTGATGGCGCGCATATTGATTTCCAAACTCTCTGCCAACCAGGAATACAATGCACCAACTATCAAGGGTTCGCCCCTTCGCGTATTCAACAAATCGCCCAAGGTGTTGTGGCCTTGACTCACATGCGTCACGCCTTCAAATGCGTATACTTTAAATAAGATGGTATTGAAGACATTCACCGCCTCTATGGCCGTCAAAAAATCATTCAACTCCAACCAAATGTCTTGTCTAATTTTCAATACTTGGGCGCGCAACTCCACCTCTTGAATGGAGGGGTGGTTGACCCGATTCAAAATCAATAAAGCCTCCAACAAATCTTGATCAGGACTTTCTTTCCACTCACGCAACCGCTTGTAAACTGCCTTGTGATTCAACTCCTGTATCAACGACTCTATGCGCTTATTGAACAAAGGGCCATACACGTTGTATTCCCAATAATGCTCGAGCTGCGGAATCAGTGCCTCTCCATACCGGGATAGCTCTCCCCGCACTTGCGCAAAAATCTCCTCATCCGGATCTTCTATCAACTGTATCAATGCACTTACTTCTCCCTGCATATTGCTCGTTTTGGTCATTCAAAACTAACGGGAAGAAGGTGGAGGATTTTTA
>JBDKGG010000109.1:0-3316 GCA_039798325.1 Bacteroidota bacterium | reverse complement strand
TAAGGATTTTGTATTGCGAATTGCTGTGAATAGACCACCCCGTCCAGACATCGCTAGCGCTCGTCCGGCCACCCCTCCTTTCTTTTTCTACGAAAAAGTAGGAGGGGAGCTGCTTTATTGTTATGCTCCTTTTTTCTTGATCAAAAAGCTGCAAAAAAAATCATGTTGCACTTATGCTGTTTCGGTATTTATCCATTTGCCCAAAGGGATAGGAGGGGTTGCCCACGGTGAAAGGTTTTCCCCAATCTGTGTGTTCGATTATTTGATGTTTTCTGGTTCAGTCTCCTTGGTTAAAGTGATGAAGGCGAGTTGTGCGAATGCGGATATTGGGCATCGTGTAGAGGGAAATGATTTGATGATTAAAAAGGAAAATTCAATTATTCATCACTCAAAGAAACATCTCTCTTCATCTCAAAAACAGGTTCTTTGCTTCTTTCATGAAAGACCAATACTCGGTCTTTTTCTTTGTTCCATGTTAATCCAAGCAACAGTCCATCTACAATGGTCAAATAATGCCCCGTTTCCTCATCCCACATGGCACTCCATTTTTGAGCAGGTTCTTTGGTTCGGTATATTTCGTATCCATTCCCTCTGGTTCTGATAGAAAAATGCGTGATGGTTCCCGGCGGATAGTCTGGATCCTTGATCCAACTTCCACAAATGGTGTCTGTTTGTCCCAATGAATCGATACTGATGAAGGAAGCCATCAAAATCAAGAGTAAAATGTTTTTGATTTTCATAGAACGAAAATAGGGATTACCGCCTTTGATGGGTTATTTTTATCCTATGAATATCCGATTGATTATTTTCTTACTGTGCCTGATCATTGCGGATCAATCCAATGCCCAGTCCCGATTGGTGCTTCCAGTGATGCACAATGGAAGGATTTTAACCATGGATGAAAATCTGGAGAAAGAATTGATCATTACTGGAGATGAAGAAGGGGTTATAAAAGTTTGGGAACTTTCTTCAGGAAAGGAAATCTACACCTTGAATCATCATGATGCAGAATTAATTTTGGTCAAATTCTTCGATAAGGGAAAGGTATTTCTAACGGCTGATGCAGATGGGAAAATGGCCCTATTCGATACGCATAGGGGAGAATTATTGGATTCAATTTCATTGGGAATCAATATTAATGGCGCTTGGAGAACAAGTCTGAATGAATGCGTGTTGTTTTCTGAAACAACGGCCAATTTCATTGAGTTGTCTCCTGATTTTAAGATTCAATTGAAGCAAACCATACCGGGAAAATGGTCCAGCTACAGTCCTGAAGAAAGCAGCACGGGTTTTCATACCGCCATGGGGCCTTTGGATTTAATGAACAAGCGCGTTCTTACACTCAACAACAGCCGATCCAAGCTTTTTTTGAAGGATTGGCAAGAGGGAAAAAATGTGCATCAGTGGGAATGGCCCGATGAAAACATTCAAACAGCCGAATTCAGTCCGGATGGAAAATTCATTTTTGTGGGGATGATTGAAAATCGATGGAAGATCATAGACGCAAGAAGTTTTCAATTGATATTAGAGAACAAGAATTTTGCAGGAGCGGTATTGGACTTTTCTTTTCACCCGACACTATCGCGTGTTTTGATTACTTGCGATGATCATATTTGTCGTGAATTTGATTACGAAAAAGGAGAATTGTTGTTTACTCAAAAAATGGATGGTCCGGTGAATGGGAACATCGCCGCATTTTACACAGACAAGGGGCAGTATAAGTTGATCGCTGATTTCACCGAAGATTGTTTGGTATTGAAATCAACAACAAATGAAAAACAATATCAGTACCACGAGGAATTTGAAGAGCATCACATGGTGGTTACTTCTGCGGATGAAAAATATTTGTATGTTTTTCATCCCAGGTTTTGGAGAAAAATTGACCTTCAAAAAGGGAAAGATGTGTTTCTGCATTCCTTCTCACCTTTCTCAGTTTTGAATAAATTCGAGGGCCGTCATGATTGGCTGGTATCCTCTACCTATGGTCGGGTATTCATTGCAGACAAGCATACAGGAAAAAATATTTACGAAGGAAAGTATCTGACAAAGTCTATGACAACCTCTCTTTTGCATGAAGGAAAAGAGATGCTCATTTTGGGCGGCAATGACAAAATTTTTTCGTGGAATTACAAGGAGGAGGACTCATTGCAGTTGCGCGTTTTTAATCGAATTGGAGCAATCACTTGTTTGCGATGGAACAAAGACAGCACCTCATTTTTTGCCAGCGCAATGGACCGCAAAGTTGTGCAATACAACTTAGAAGATTTTAAGCCCATTCGTGAGTTTCGGTTCGATGCCATCGGACAACAAATTGTTTGTTTTGAAGTGATTGAAGAACAAAACTTAATGGTGATGGTGGGAGAGGACAATGCCATTCATTTTTATGAAATTTCAAGCGGTAAGCTACTTCAAAAATTCGAGACAAATAGTCCTGTATTGTTTCAATCCAAGTTGAATCACCGCAAGGATGAATTGATGGTCACCAGCCCATTGGGACTTTCCATATTGTATGCTTTTCCTTCCATGGAAATAAAATTCATTTGGTCAACTCCAGGCAACCCCTCCATGGGTGTGGATTTTAGTTCGGATGATCATTATGTGATCATTGCAAAAGGCTCCAATGACATCTGGATGATGGATTGCCGTACTGGAGAATTGGTCAAGAAATTCCAATCCCATACCGCAACCGTTTTTGTCGCTGATTTTTCGCATGATGATCGGTACATTGTCTCTACTTCTCCCGACACCCGGACAATTGTCTGGGATGTTCAAACAGCCAAGCCATTGTATAGTCGCATCAATTTGTTGTCAGTGAGTTTTGGGTTGAATCCTGTTTTCGGTCAATATCTGCTTTATGACGAATGGGGAAGATTTGAAGGAACGGAAAAAGGAAGAGATCGTATTTACATGAGCTGCGGCCTAGAAATCATTGAACTCTCCCAGTTAAAGGACGCTTTATATGTCCCCGGTCTGGTAGAGAAAATCATGTCGGGTCAACCGATTTTGTATCCCAAACTGTCCGAGTTAGAAATCTGCGGCACCCTTCCGCTGATTGAGAAAACAGAAGACGCGCCATATCATTACACCATCACCCCACGAAAACTCGGACTCAAGCGCGTTGAAGTATATGTCAACGGAAAACGGGTGATGATGAAATCGCCTGAAGAACTGAAGAAAAATGAAGAGCGCTATGACTGGAACATCGAGGAAAAAGAAATCCAAAAGTTCTTTGTCCCCGGAGAAGAGAACCAAGTGAAAGTCATCGGCATTGTCCAGCAAGGCAACAACGAGATGCAATCAAGGGGCGTGGTGGAAG
>JBDKGG010000108.1:0-5238 GCA_039798325.1 Bacteroidota bacterium | reverse complement strand
ATCGGCTTTCCCGATCGAAGATCAGCAGCAGCCTTCTTTGAGAAAGCTTCAAAATCAAATTTCTCTTTTTCCATTTTGTGTCAATTTATGAATTTTGACACACTTAATCTAGCAGACTCTTAACATTCATCCCTTCATCCCTTCATCCCTTCATCTCTTCATCTCTTCATCTCTTCATCTCTTCATCTCTTCATCCCTTCATCTCTTCATCTCCTCATCCCTTTCTCACCCAATCAAAAGCGGCGTGCATCAACGGACTCATGTAGGTGTCGGTTTGGATGAATGGAATGTCTTGGCGGATGGATTGATGGGCTTTTTCAATCGCAGAAGAAGATTGTAATGGTCTTCTGAACTCCAATGCTTGGGCGGCGGTGAAGGCTTCCAGGCCAATGATCTTTTCGACATTGTCCATCACCCGATGCAATTGCGTTGCCGCATTGGCACCCATGCTCACATGATCCTCTTGTCCATTGCTGCTGTCGATGGTGTCAATGACTGCTGGTGTGCACCATTGTTTGTTTTGTGATACAATGGAAGCTGCAGTGTACTGCACAATCATGAAGCCTGAATTCAATCCAGGATTGGGTGTCAAAAACGCGGGTAGATTGCGCGTTCCACTAATCAACTTGTAGATTCTTCTTTCCGATATGCTGCCGATTTCAGCCATGGCTATCGTCAAGTAGGAAAGCACCAAAGCCAATGGCTGTCCGTGAAAATGTCCTCCGCTGATGATCTTGTTTTCATCTACCAACACCACTGGATTGTCCGTTACGGCGTTGATTTCTGTTTCAATAACGGTTGTCACATATTGCAACGTGTCCCATGAGGCGCCATGCACTTGTGGGATGCAACGAAAACTATACGGGTCTTGCACATGTGCTTTTTCTTGAGCAGCAATCGAAGATCCTTCGAGGAGTGTGCGGAATTGCGCAGCAATGTGCAGCTGCCCTGCATGTGGACGTACTGCATGTAAGGCGTGTAAGAAGGGTTCTGTGCGACCATCATAAGCCTCTAGACTCATGGCTCCCGTCAGGTTGGCTTTGTTGATGGCATCTTGCGCCCGCCATACATTGTAAGTCGCATAAGCGCTCATGAATTGGGTGCCGTTGATCAAGGCCAATCCTTCTTTGCTTTTTAATACAATCGGTTGTTTGCCCAAAATGTTTAATGCCTCCTGCCCAGAAATGATTTTTCCTTGGTGATTCACTTCTCCCAATCCCAACAAGGGCAAACAAAGGTGAGATAGAGGAGCCAAATCGCCACTGGCGCCCAAGGAGCCTTGCTCATACACAACAGGTATCATTTTGTTGTTGTATAAGTCCAACAGCAATTGCACTGTTTCCAATTGCACGCCACTGAAACCTTTGCTCAATCCTTTTACTTTGAGCAAAAGCATCAAGCGAACAATTTCTTGCGGAACCTTATCACCCATCCCGCAGGCGTGTGAAATGAGCAAATTCTTTTGCAACAATCCCATCTCTTCATCTTTGATGATGGTATTGCACAAGGAACCAAAACCCGTGTTGACGCCATATACAGGGGCGCCATTTTCTCCACTGAACGAGTCGAGATAGGTACGGGCTTTTTGGATTTGCTGTATTGCAACATCGGAGAGCTGAAGGCTCTCCGATGAATAAAACAAATCTTTTAAAGCTGACAATGAAATGTCAGAAGTAGGAAGTATCATGCAGTAATTTTTGGTGCAGCTGCCATGATTTCTTCATTGGCAAACTCCTTGAATTTTTCAAAATTGGCAACAAATTTCTCAGCCAGTTCATTGGCTTTGGCATCGTAGGCTGAGCCATCTTTCCAGGTGGATTTTGGATCCAACAATTCCGTGGGAACATCGGGACATGATGTGGGCATGGCCAAACCAAAAACCTCGTGGGTTTTGAATTCAACGTTGTCCAATTTGCCTTCCAATGCTGCGGTAATCATCGCACGGGTGAATTTCAATTTCATGCGCTCACCTGTTCCGTAGGAACCACCGCTCCATCCGGTGTTGATCAACCAAACCTTGGCTCCGCTTTCATCGATTTTCTTGCCCATCATCTCTGCATATTGTGTGGGATGCAAAGGCAAGAAAGGTGCTCCAAAACAAGCGCTAAAAGTTGTGGTTGGTTCGGTGATGCCGGCTTCCGTTCCAGCCACCTTGGCGGTATATCCGCTGATGAACTGATACATGGCTTGGCCTTTGGTCAACTTGCTGATGGGAGGCAATACGCCAAAAGCATCGCAGGTTAAGAAGAAAATATTTTTTGGAATACCGCCCATGCTGGGATCCATCACATTGTCAATGTGGTGAAGGGGGTAGCTGACACGGGTGTTTTCTGTTCTTGATTTGTCTGCATAATCAGGCGTTACACCATCTTCTTCAAAACCGATGTTTTCGAGGATGGCGCCGAATTTAATCGCATCATAAATCTGAGGCTCTTTCTCTTGGGTTAAATCGATGGTCTTGGCATAACAACCACCCTCGAAATTGAAGACCGTGCTATCGGTCCAACCGTGCTCATCGTCACCAATCAAACGGCGATTGGGGTCAGAGGACAAGGTTGTTTTTCCGGTTCCGCTCAATCCAAAGAAAACAGCGGTGTCACCGTCTTTTCCCACATTGGCTGAGCAGTGCATGGGAAGTACGCCCTTTTCATGGGGTAAGACGTAGTTTAATACAGTGAAGATTCCTTTTTTAATCTCTCCTGTATATCCGGTACCTCCGATGATGGCCATTTTTTTGGTAAAATCAATGACCGCGAAATTGTGTTGGCGTGTGCCATCCGTTTCTGGATCGGCCATGAAACCTGGAACACAGATGACATGCCAATCGGGTTGGATGTTCTTTAATTCAGCTTGTGATGGGCGCATAAACATGTTATAGGCAAACATGTTGCTCCAAGGAAACTCGGTCACTACGCGCACGTTCATGCGGTAGCGGGGATCAGCGCATACATAGGCATCGCGTACATATACTTCGCGACCCGTTAAGTAAGCCTGCATTCTTTCGAATAAGCGATCAAATTTGGCGCTTTCGAAAGGAATATTGAATTGACTCCACCAAACGGAATTTTCTGTTTGGCTGTCTTTGACGATGAATTTGTCTTTGGGAGAGCGACCAGTGAATTCTCCGGTGTCAATCGCGATGGCACCTGTGCTGGTTAAACTTCCTTGTTCAAGTGAGATGGTCTCTTCTACCAATTCTGCTGGAGAAAGATTCCAAAAGGCCGTAGCCAAATTTTTTAGTCCCAAATAATCGAGCGTGGCTCCTTCAGGACGAATACCTACATGGTTCATGCATTAATGTTTAAGTTCGACTTTCATTGAATCGTTGGACAAAGGTAATCAATATGAAAAAAAGGGAAAAATGAGATTTGTAAGCCTCATTTTCCCCTTGTATGGAAGATTATTTGTGTCTTATTTGATGTATCTCCAGTCTTGGCCATTTTTGATGGCTTTGAGACTGGCGTAAATCAATTCTATCACCGCCTCTACATCATGTTTGTCCACCATTTCTACGGTGGTGTGCATGTAGCGCAAAGGCAATGAAATCAAGGCGCTGGCCACACCCATGTTGCTGTAAGCAAAAGCATCGGTATCTGTTCCGGTAGAACGAGAGGCCACTTGGCGTTGGATATCGATTTTGTTCTTGGCGGCAACATCGATGATGTGCTTCAATAAATTGTTTTGAACAGCAGGACCATAGCTCACCACAGGACCTTTGCCGGCAGCCAATTCCCCGTCGCGAACCTTGTTCATCATGGGGGTAGAGCTGTCATGGCAAACATCCGTAACAATGGCCACATCGGGATTGATGCGGTGGGCAATCATCTCAGCACCACGCAATCCAATCTCTTCTTGAACGGAGTTGGTGAAGTAAACACCAAAAGGCAATTTGTCTTTTCTTTCTTTCAACAGGCGAGCGACTTCAGCAATCATGAAACCACCAATGCGGTTGTCCAATGCACGACCTACAAAGAAACGATCGTTCAATACCATGAATTCATCATCAAATGTGGCCACACATCCGACGTGAATGCCCATCTCTTCTACATCTTTTTTGCTGCTGGCACCGACGTCCAAAAAGATGTTTTTCATATTGGGAGTTTCTTCTTTTTCAGCAGAGCGAACGTGAATGGCGGGCCATCCGAACAATCCCTTCACGATTCCTTTTGGGGTGTGGATGTTGACGCGTTTGCTGGGGGCAATCATGTGATCGCTGCCGCCATTTCTTCTTAAATAAATAAAACCATCACTGGTGATGTAGTGCACAAACCAAGAGATTTCATCTGCGTGGGCTTCTACGACAACTTTGTATTTGGCTTCAGGATTGATCACACCAACCACTGTACCGTAGGTGTCCACCATGTATTCATCGACATAGGGACGAATGTAATCCAACCAAAGTTGTTGTCCAGGCGACTCGAATCCTGTGGGTGATGCGTTGTTCAAATAGGATTCCAAAAAGCCCATGCTCTTTTCAGAGTAGAAGGATTTCTTTTTGGGTGTTGCGGTTTTTGTTTTCTTTGCCATGTGATTTTCTATTGTTGATCAAAATTAGCATGAGATGAGTGAGAACCTTTCTTCAACCGATAAACCTTTGAACAATGATGCGGTGAACAATTCAAGCCGCAAGGAATTGCTGCGGACAGAAGATGGATCCTTTACTTTTTGGATACCAGAGGTGGATGAGACCTATCATTCACGGCATGGGGCTGAGCAGGAGAGTAGGCACGTGTTCATTGAACATGGACTCAATGCGCTTCAAGAATTGGATGAAATTCATGTTTTAGAAGTGGGCTTGGGAACGGGCTTGAATGCCATGCTGACCCATCAAGCGGCTGGGACGAGAAAAATTAACTATACCGCCTTGGAACCCTTTCCACTGAATACAGTAGAGGTGAATGCTCTGTTGGAAGCACAGCAGGATCCTGAGAAAAGAGAATGGATGCAGTGGTTGCACGAATTGCCTTTTGATACAACTGAAAATTGGAAGACGAATTTCGTTTTAGAAAAGAAAAGACTGGGCATAGCGGATCTAGAATCATGCATGCGGTATGATGTGATTTATTTTGACGCCTTTGGTCCACGCGTGGCACCGGCCTTATGGGAGGCGTCAGTTCTTCAAAAATGTTACGATTGTCTGAAGCCTGGAGGCATCTGGGTGAGTTATTGCGCCAAGGGGGAGGTGAGAAGAAATTTGCAGCAAGCAGGATTTGTCACGGAAAGATTGGCGGGACCTCC
>JBDKGG010000107.1:0-22343 GCA_039798325.1 Bacteroidota bacterium | reverse complement strand
GCATCAAAACCGTCCGCGTCAGCATCCGTTCCGGTACATGCCAAATCTGCACCGCTACAATCTTCATCGATTGTGTTGCCACAAATCTCTGTCGCTGATGGGTTGATCGCTGCATTGTTGTCATTACAATCTACTGATGCATCAAAGCCATCGCCGTCTGCATCTGTTCCCGTACATGCCAAATCTGCACCGCTACAATCTTCATCGATCGTGTTGCCACAAATCTCTGTCGCAGATGGGTTGATGGTAGCATCATTGTCATTACAATCAGCTGTAACGTCAAAGCCGTCACCGTCTGCATCTGTTCCTGTACAGGTCAAATCCGCACCACTACAATCTTCATCGATTCCATTGCCGCAAACTTCCACTCCATTAGGATTAGCCGTTGCATTGGCATCATCACAATCTGTCGAGGTAGTTACATAAACACCCAATGCAGGACATGTAACTGAAATGGTCGTTAACAACGTTCCTGCAGAACCCGCGCTACCCGTTGGTAAGCTGTAAATGATGTCTCCTATGGGACTTAGAACATCGATACCCACTTCTGTAGTAAACGAACCAACGGTATTCCAAGTCAAGTCATAGCTAACTCCACTGGTCAATAACACTGTTTCTTGTAAAGCAGATCCAGTGGTAAACAATGCACCAATAGTGGCGTCAATTGTGGCTCCACCATTTGATGTCAATTGCATTTGATTGCCATTCCAACCATCACCATAGGCATCTATCAAACTAAAAGTATACGTACAAACCGGAGGTGAATTGGGATTAAAACAAGACTGGATTGAAGTAGCACCACCGAAGGTGTCGTTGTCTGCATCCAAATAGTAGGTAGTAGTTGATAAACCATCATCCACCAAACCGTTACAGTTGTCATCAATGGTATTACAAACTTCTGCTGCCAAAGAGTTGATGTTTGGATTAAATGGAGCACAATCCACAGCATCCACATCTCCGTCAGCATCAGCATCTGTGGTACAACCCTCATCGGCTTGACCATCACAATTGTTATCAATATTGTCTCCACATACCTCAACACCTCCAGGAAACTCAGCAGCCGAAGCATCATTACAGTCATTGTTGTTGTCAACCCAAGTTGGGTCTGGGTTACAAGTTAATACTGGAATTGCTAATGCGTCGCCAAACGTATCTCCATCTGCATCAGGATAGTAATTCAAGGCTGTGGTGCAATCTGATGCACAAAAATTAAAGTTTATCGTATTTGTACCACTATAGGCCCATAATCTAATAAACACTTGGGTACCAGCAGGTATAGTGGTTATTGTAATTTGAGGCATTAAACTCGGGAAATTATCATCATCACAACCTACCTCAGTGTACACTCCTGTTGCTGAGTCGAAAGTATAAACTGACATTACTGCATCACCAGCTCCTGTCGGTGCTAAAAATAATGTTCCAGAGCTTGGTACGTTCACCGAAAACCAGACATCTCCAGCAACGGTACCGAAGTAACAACTAGGTGCCGCAATACCTTGTGATGCGCTATATATGTTTGGATCAATTGTTACATCAATACATCCAGAATTAGGATCAGCTGTGAAAGCAGTCCATGGCTCATCTCCGGCTAATGAAATATATCCCAAACAAGAACAATCCGCTTGGATTTGATCTCCACCTGTCGCAGGGTCATTGTCATTACAAACAGCTCCTACCCAAACGGTATTGTCGTTATCATTACAATCTCCGTTACAAGAAGTAAATCCATCACCATCCAAATCAAAACCTTCGTCAATTAATGCATCACAGTTGTTATCCACAAGGTCGCAAATCTCAGTTGCACCAGGATAAATGGCAAGGTTGTTATCGTCACAATCATCGGCCGTTACAAATCCATCACCATCGATGTCTGTTGTACAACCTTCGTCTACAACACCATCACAATTGTTATCAATATTGTCTCCACAAACTTCTGTTCCGCCAGGGAATGCAACAGCAGAAGCATCGTTACAATCGGTGTTGTTGGCCACGAAACCAGGATCCGGAGTACATGTCAATACAGGAGTTACAGAACCATCACCAAAAGTATCGCCATCCGCATCAGGATAATAAGCTAATGCATTAGCACAATCAGAAGAACAGAAGCTGAAGTTTATTGTATTTGTTCCTGTATATGCCCATAATCGCACATAAACTGGAGTTCCTGGAGCCAGGGTAGTATTGGTAATTTGTGGCATAAAACCTGGACCCGTGTCATCATCACAACCAACTTCTGTATATACACCTGAAAGTGGGTCAAAAGTATATATTGACATAACAGCATCGCCTAAACCAACTGGACCTAAAAACAAAGTACCTGAAGCTGGAACATTTACCATGAACCAAACGTCACTTGTTATGGTTCCAAAATAACACGTGGGTGCAGGTATACCTTGAGAAGGAGTATAAGCATTAGGGTCAATGGTCACATCGATACAACCAGAAGCAGGGTCCGCCACAATCGCGTTAGTTGGCTCGTCACCCAACACACCTGCACAAGAGCAATCTGCTTGAATTAAATCATTGGTAGTATTGGGATCGTTGTCATTACATGTTGCACCAATCCATATGGTGTTGTCATTATCATTACAATCGCCACTGCATGAGTTAAAACCATCTCCATCTGCATCCTGGTTTTCATCAATAACACCATCACAATTGTTGTCTTGTAAATCACAGATTTCTGGAGCTCCTGGATTTACTGTTGCATCCAAATCATTACAATCATCTGCGGCAACATATCCATCCGCATCATCATCTTGACCAGCGCAGAAGGCAGGTGCAACAAACGTTGTAGTGCCCATACAACCAGGATTAGCTGAGAACATCGCCATCAAAGTATGGGTAGCACCATCAGAGTCCAATGCACTAGTATTGATGGGTAAGGAAGAGTTAAATGGCGCATTCCAAGTTTGAATAATATTGCCATCCAAGTACAAGTCCAACGTTCCTGTTGCAGGGGACAAAGCTGTATTGATGTAATTGTTTTGGGCCTGAACCAACGTGTATTGATTGGTTATCGGATCACAACTCGATGGTGTAGCACAGAATGGGAACTCAATTGAACAAGCTGGTAAGCTAACTGGATCAGTTGTGAAAGGCTCTATTGGACAACCCGCAGTCGAGGTGTAGCTTCCAAATTGGCTATCACCACCTGAAGCTACTGTTACAGCCAAATCAACAGCCGCTACTGTAGTTGCAGTAAAACACATACTGAACACACAAGATCCAGCATCACCCCAGTCATTTCCGCCATTACCATCGACAGTGTAATCATAATAGTAACCTTGTCCCGCTGGATAGGCTGATCCACCGGTTGGTGCAATACTTTCTTGCCAAATCCAATCACCAGGACCACCATTACACTCCAAAGGAGCCGTTAAAGGTGTGGCCAAAGACCAACCAGTTCCCAAAGTAATGGCCATGCCATCCAACCAATCGCCAGAATTTTGACCATAATCCAATGTGTAACAAATCGTCACATTGGTTCCAACTGGCCAAGTGCCTGCAGTTGGAGCTGGTTCAAATGAAATACTTTGAGGCCCCAAACAAGAAACAATCGTTGTTCCACCACCGCAAGTACAATCCCCTTGAAGTGTTTCATCAATGGTTGCTGCATCACCGTCATTACAGGGAGCGCCAGGATAAATCGTGGCGCAGTTGTCATTGCAATCTGTCAAAGCATCAAAACCATCGCCATCATTGTCTGCAGCACTGCAACCTTCGTCTGCAATTCCTGAGCAATTCTGGTCAATTCCATCTCCACAAACCTCTGTTGCGGCTGGATTAATAGATGCATCATTGTCATTACAATCAGCAGGGGCGTTAAATCCATCTGCATCCAAATCAACCCCCGCACAGAAAGCATCTCCCCCTGAACAATCATCATCTACTCCATTCTCACAAATTTCTATAGCCAATGAACTCACTGTAGAGTTATTGTCGTCACAGTCGCTACTTGAAGCGACACCACAAGCATCAATGATGGCCGAACCATCTCCATCGCCGTCGCTATCTTGGAAGGTAATATTCGTATCATCGCAATCATCAAAATTGGTTACATAACCTGCTGGCTGGGTACAATCAAAAATGGTGTTATTCACATCTCCAAATCCATCACCATCCAAGTCTGCATAATATTCTGTACTAACAAACTCATCAATCTCAATGTCACAATCATTATCTAGACCGTCACAAACTTCTACTGCAGCCGGATTAACTGCTGCGTTGTTATCATCGCAGTCCAAATCAGATGTAAAACCATCTGCATCTGTATCCAAGAACACACAGTTGTTTGCACCAGGATTTATAGATGCATCGCTGTCATCGCAATCGCCTGAAACAACCAAGTAGGATACTGTGGGAGCACAAGATGTAGTAAATGTTGTTAATAATGTTCCTGCTAATGCTCCACTTGACGCAGGCAAATTGTAAAGTACACTCGCCGATTGATCTAAAACATCCATAACAACTTCGTTAGGATATCCACCTGGAACGGTCCATGTCAAATCATACGCCACCCCATTGGGCAATGCTACAACTTCTTGGAAGGTTGATCCAGCTGTAAATAATTGACCGATTGTGGCCTCCAGAACAGTTCCGCCGCCCGAAGTTAATTCCATATAACCATTGTTCCAGCCATCTCCCCAGGTATCACTTAAGTTAAATGTAATTTGGCAAAGTGGAGGACTTGATGGATCATAGCAAAATGCCTCGCCTGTAAGCGACCCAAAACCATCTCCATCCAAATCAGGATAATAAGTGGTAAAAGGCAAACCATTATCAACTTGACCATCGCAGTTATCATCTAAAGTATTACAAATTTCAGAAGCTAATGAGTTGATTTCAGCATTAAAAGGAGCGCAATCCACAGCGTCTACTTCACCATCTCCATCAGCATCTGTTGTACACCCCTCGTCAACTTGAGTATCACAATTGTTGTCGATTCCATCACCACAAAACTCTGTGGAGCCCGGATAAATATTTTGATCTGCATCGTTACAATCACCATTCAAAGTAACCAAACCAGGAATAGGAGAACAAGAAGCCGTTGCTGCACCTGCACCAACTCCGTCACCATCTGCATCAGTGTAATAATCAGTTGTTGAAACACAATCAAAAGAGCAGAATTGAAAATTAATTGAACTTCCGGCGAAATATGCCCATAATCTAATATAAACAGTTGTGCCTGGAGTCAAAGTGTTTATCGATAATAATGGCATTGCTCCAACCCCTTCGTCGTCGCTGCAACCAACCTCTGTATAAGTTATTGTTGCAGGGTCGTACGTATACACCGCCATCACTGGATCACCTGTTCCTGTTGGAGCAAGTAACAATTCCCCAGATGCAGGAACGTTTACAACAAACCAAACATCAGGAGTCATTGGATTTGTGTAACAAGTTGGCGCTGGAATTCCTGCACTCAACGTATACAAAGCCGGATCGATGGTGGCGTCAATACAACCTGTTGCGGGATCAACACCTATGGCAGTAGTTGGCTCATCACCTTGCGCGTTTACTTTAACGCTGATAATCTGAAAAAATGCCAAAAACAGCAGGACAATTGCAAAATTAAAAACATGTTCTTTACTGAAAAAAGTGATTTTTTTCATGTGGGGTAAAATTTTGGTTAGTCGTCAAAAATAGGGGAATTCTCTAAAAATTACAACTTTAATTTTTCCAACTCCCATTTTTAACAAAAAAGCTTAACCCGCTTAGAGCAAATCAAAATTCGAATTAGTTTCGGAATGTGGAAATTGATTTAATTGAAGAAAACAAAGAGATTGTGCGGCGCTACCGCAGTCTTCTGCGCGTATGCAACAGGTCCAAAACCAAAAACGAGCGCAGCCTCATTCGCAAAGCTTTTAATGTTGCTTTAGAAGCCCACAAGGACATGCGCCGCAAAAGTGGCGAACCCTACATTTACCATCCTTTGGCTGTTGCGAAAATTGCCGCAGAGGAGTTGGGTCTTGGGACACTGGCCATCGTTTGCGCTTTGCTGCATGATACGGTGGAAGATACGTATATCACATTGGATGATATTGAGAATCTTTTTGGGAAAAAAGAACGCATCATCATTGATGGTTTGACCAAAATATCGGGGGTTTTTGATCACCAAACCACCAGTCAGCAAGCTGAAAATTTCAGGAAAATGTTGCTCACCTTGAGCGATGACGTCCGCGTAATCTTGATTAAACTGGCTGACAGGCTGCACAACATGCGCACACTGGATCACATGTCCAGACAAAAGCAACTGAAAATCGCCAGTGAAACCTTGTTCATGTACGCCCCATTGGCGCATCGTTTAGGTTTGTACAACATCAAGACGGAATTGGAAGACCTCAGTCTTAAATTCCAAGACCCCGATGCCTACGAAGAAATTACCGCCAAATTACAGAAAACCCAGGCGGTAAGAACCCGATTCATCAACCAATTCACCCTTCCTATTCGTCGTGCATTGGATGAAATGGAGGTGAAGTATGAAATAAAAAGCAGAACCAAATCCATCTACTCCATTTGGAACAAAATTCATCAGAAAGGTGTTCCATTTGAAGAGATCTATGACTTGTTTGCCATTCGAATCATCATCGACAGCGACGAGGAGCATGAAAAAAGTGAATGTTGGAGAGTTTATGCAGCGGTAACCGATTACTATCAACCCAGTCCGGAACGATTGCGCGACTGGATCAGCATTCCCAAGTCATCTGGATATGAGGCCCTGCATACCACGGTCATGTCTCCCTCCGGAAAATGGGTAGAGGTTCAGATTCGTTCAGCCCGTATGGATGATTTGGCGGAAAAAGGTTATGCCGCTCATTGGAAATACAAGGGCACTGTAGAGTCACCAGAAACCAAATTGGATAAATGGTTGAGCCAAGTTAGAGAGGTATTGGAAAATCCAGGGGATGATGCTTTGGAATTCATCGACAACTTTAAGCTCTCTCTCTTTTCTGAAGAGATTTATGTTTTCACGCCGAGCGGGGATTTGAAAACTTTACCCAAAGGATCGACAGCGCTTGATTTTGCGTTCAACATCCATTCGCAAATTGGATCCCAATGCATTGGCGCCAAGGTCAATCACAAGTTGGTCCCCATGAGTCATGTTATCCGCAGCGGAGATCAAATAGAAATTCTTACCTCCAAGAAGCAACGACCCAAAGAAGAATGGCTCAACATTGTGGTCACCGCCAGTGCACGGCAAAAGATCAAAGTTGCTCTCAAAGAAGAACGCAAGAAAATTGCCGAAGAGGGAAAGTCCATGTTGCGTAAATTTTTTCAAACCCATCATGCCGACTGGCTAGCCGTAAATATTGATGAATTGGTCAAGCACTTCGAAACCTATTCAACACAGGAATTGTATTTTAGAATAGCGAAAGAAAAAGTTGTACTAAAAGACTTCACGAGTTTTAAAGTTGAAGGAGGAAGAATCAAAACCTATCGAAAGAAGGAAAAGGTTGTTTTGGACGACACGCCAAAAATCATCACTACTGCACCTAGCGTTGGCAGTGCGGTGGTCATTGGCGATGCCGAACAAAAGGTAGACTTTAGTTTGGCCACCTGTTGCAACCCCATTCCTGGAGATGAAGTTTTTGGATTTACCACCGTTGATGAAGGCATTAAAATTCACCGCACATCCTGCCCCAATGCGCAAGAGATGATGAGCAAATTTGCTTATCGCGTCATCAAAGCCCGATGGAATAGTCAGAATCTTGTGCAGTTTGAGGTGGGATTAAAATTCACGGGAATTGATGACGTTGGTTTGGTGCAGAAAATCACCAATATCATCTCCACCGATATGCGGGTTAATATGCGGGCCATCTCTTTTGAGGCCATCGATGGGATTTTCAGTGGTCGTGTCATTGTGCTGGTCCATGACACTGCCCACTTGAATGATCTGATCAAAAACCTCAAAGCAGTAGTCGGCGTGTTAACGGTTGATAGAATTGAATCTGAGTTCGCTTAAAGCGCTATCTTTGCCCTATCCATGGATGATTTGCAGGAAAAAGTAAAATTGCTTTTCAAGGACTACTTGGAAAAAAACGGACATCGAAAAACGCCCGAACGTTTTGCTATTCTGAAAGAAATCTACAATCTGTCAGGGCACTTTGACATTGAGCAATTGTACACCCAAATGAAGATGCAAAAATATCGGGTATCGCGGGCTACATTGTACAATACCATTGAGCTACTGATGAATTGTCAATTGGTCAGAAAAAATCAATTTGGTCAAAATACAGCTCATTTCGAAAAAGCCTTTCAAAACCAACAACACGATCACATTGTCCTGTTAGATACAGGAGAAGTGATAGAGTTTTGTGATCCCAGAATTCATCAAATCAAAAAAACACTTGAGGAATTGTTTGGGGTAGAAATCCAGCACCATTCGCTGAATTTCTACGGAAAACGTCCGGTGTCAAAATAGTTTTCGGTTCAGTCTGTTTTACCATTATTTTTGCGCTTTACCAATAGTATGATGAATAAGACTGCGGTTCTTCTCGGTTTACAATGGGGAGATGAGGGAAAAGGGAAAATAGTAGATGTACTTACCCCACAATACGATATTATCGCCCGTTTTCAAGGCGGACCCAATGCGGGACACACCCTGATTTTTGATGGAAAAAAGCATGTTCTCCATACCATTCCATCTGGTATTTTTCACGGCAATGTCATCAATATCATCGGCAATGGTGTGGTGATTGACCCCATTATTTTCTTAAAAGAAATAGAGAAACTTCAAGAAAATCAAGTTCCCTTTCGCGAGCGTCTTCTGATTTCCAAAAAGGCCCATCTCATTTTACCTACCCATCGAATTTTGGATGCCGCATCAGAGGCTGCCAAAGGAGCTGCAAAGATTGGATCTACACTCAAAGGAATTGGGCCCACTTATATGGACAAGACCGGAAGAAATGGTTTGCGTGTGGGCGATATTTTAGAAGATAATTTTTTACAAAAATACAACGAGTTAAAAGAGAAACATTTAAAAATGTTGAGTCAGTATTCTTTTGAATTTGACTTAACAGAAATGGAATCGCAATGGATGAGCAGCATTCAATTTTTAAGGGGAATAAATATCATCGACAGTGAGCATTACATCAACCAATCATTGTTAGCCGGTAAAAAAGTATTGGCTGAAGGTGCGCAAGGATCTCTCTTGGACATTGATTTTGGATCATACCCATTTGTGACCTCAAGCAATACCGTAACTGCTGGAGCCTGCACTGGATTGGGAATCGCACCCAATAAAATTGGAGATGTATTTGGTATTTTCAAAGCCTACTGTACCCGTGTTGGATCAGGGCCTTTTCCTACCGAATTGCAAGACGAGGTGGGTGAAAAAATGCGTCAAGAAGGCCATGAATTTGGATCAACAACAGGTCGCCCAAGGAGATGCGGTTGGTTAGACATTCCTGCATTAAAATATGCATGTATGATCAACGGCGTGACAGAACTCTTTATGATGAAGGCAGATGTGCTCAGTATTTTTGAAGAAATCAATATTTGTACGCACTACAAATGGAAAAACGAAGTAATCGATTATTTGCCTTATAACGCAACGGAGAATCTCGAGCCTGTATACAAAACGGTGAAAGGTTGGAATTGTGATTTGACTCAAATTCAACATCCCGATCAATTTCCTGTTGAACTTAAAGACTACATACAATTCATAGCAGAAGCCACCGGAATTCCTGTTACCATTGTTTCTGTGGGGCCAGATCGAACCCAAACCATCTCTATGCGATGATCAAAAAATACTTGTGCGGTTGGTTAGCGATATCTCTGCAATTCATCATTGTAGTGGCAACAGCACAGGATAAAATTCAATTGATCTATTCGGATAACATTTTCTACTCAAAAAAACTCGTGGATGCTCAGCGGGTAATTGGCAATGTGCATTTTGAGAGACAAGGAACGCATTTGTATTGCGACAGTGCCTATTGGTTCGAAAATCGCGATTTCGAGGCATTTGGTAAAATCAAAATTGTCAAGCCTAGCGACTACACCTTAACCGGAAAATCGCTGCGGTACACCAACGAAACCAATGTCGCCCGATTAGAGGGGGATGCAAAATTGGTGGATGATCAAATGACCCTTACGGCGCCGCTGATGATCTACAATATGGAAACCAAAGACGCCTCTTATTTCTCCGGTGGAAAAATTGTATCCAATAACAAAGAAAATCTGCTGACCAGTCAATCGGGAACCTACAATACAGAAGAAAACAAATCTCACTTCGAAAAGAAAGTAAAACTCATTCATGGGGCGTATACCTTGACGACAGAAAAACTGGATTACGACAACAATACGGAAACAGCCTACATCATCACCGATACCAAAATCAGTTCTGAAAACGAAAAATTGTATTGCAAAAAAGGATTTTATCGGAGCACTGATGATTACACCGAGTTGTATGCAAGACCAAAATCAATACATGAAAGCCAAATCATCATTGCGGATACCTTGATTGGCCATGGAGAGCAAGGTTGGGGAAAATTTATTGGGCATGTTCATGTTGCCGATACTGCTGATGGGAAATGGGTTACCGGAGGATATGGCGAGTACGACGATAAAGAAAAAAAGCAATGGATTACCCAGCGCCCCATTTATCATGAATTGCTTGAAGAAGACACCTTGTTTGTAAAATCAGATACCCTTTGGATGAAAAATGACAGCATTCAAGGAGATTTGGTTAAAGCATACCATGGTGCTCTGATCTACACCACTGACTTTCAAGCCAAATGTGACTCATTGGTTTTCCAGTCATCCGATAGCACCATTCATTTTTTTCGAGAACCCATTCTTTGGAGTGATGCTCGACAAATCACTGGGGACAGCATGTATTTGGTATTAAAATACAAATCTCCGCACCGATTTTACGTTCTTAAAAACAGTTTCATCGTCAGCCAAACCATTACAGAAGACAGTTCCTATTTTGATCAAATCAACGGACGAAATATTGAAGCATTTTTTCAGAAAGGCAATGTCTATCGCATTGATGTAAAAGGAAATGGCGAGTTGATTTATTTTCCACTAGAGCAAGAAGATGATACCATTCCCATTGGTTTAAATCGCGCGCAATGCAGCAACATCAGTGTATATGTAGATCAACGAAAAATCAAACGCATCAAACTGATTAACGAACCCGATTCCTTTTTAATTCCAATGGAAAAAACCAAAGGAGAACCTACCCGATTAAAACAATTTATTTG
Organism: Bacteroidota bacterium; assembly: GCA_039798325.1. Taxonomy (GTDB): domain Bacteria; phylum Bacteroidota; class Bacteroidia; order Flavobacteriales_D; family Sanyastnellaceae; genus CAMCTV01. Next base: position 11,136 of record JBDKGG010000107.1, on the reverse strand, counting down.
GTTACCACAATGGAGACCACAACGCAAAGATTTTTGATATGAAAAAAAACAATGACATTATCTTTTCATTGATTGAAAAAGAAAATGAAAGACAAACCAACGGCATTGAATTGATTGCCTCTGAGAATTACGTTTCAGACGCCGTTCTTGCCGCAGCAGGCAGTATCCTCACCAATAAATATGCAGAAGGACTGCCAAAGAAACGATACTACGGAGGATGTGAAGTGGTGGATGAGATTGAGCAGCTGGCCATTGACCGCGTCAAAGAACTTTTTGGGGCCACCTGGGCCAATGTTCAACCACACAGCGGAGCCAATGCCAATAGCGCGGTAATGCTAGCTTTATTAAAACCTGGAGACAAAATATTGGGATTGGATCTTTCACAAGGAGGACACCTCACGCACGGATCACCTGTCAATTATTCAGGTAAATTATACCAATCACACTTCTATGGTGTTAATCCTGAAACGGGAAGAGTAGATATGGAAACGGTGCGTGATCGTGCATTGGCCGTGCAACCCAAGATGTTGATTGTGGGCGCATCCGCGTACAGCAGAGACTGGGATTACGCCGCTTTCAGATCCATAGCAGATGAAGTGGGCGCTGTATTGCTGGCGGACGTTTCGCACCCTGCAGGACTTATAGCTAAAGGGCTTTTAAACAATCCCATTCCCCATTGTCATGTCGTTACGTCTACCACGCACAAAACATTGAGAGGTCCCCGCGGAGGAATCATCATGACCGGTCAAGATGGGCCCAATAATATTGGCATTCAAAACAACAAAGGTGAATTGCGCACCTTGAGCAGTCTATTAGACAGTGGCGTATTTCCTGGAATGCAGGGCGGTCCATTGGAGCATGTTATTGCCGCAAAAGCTGTTGCTTTTGGTGAGGCCCTGGAAGATTCATTTGCACTATATGGCAAACAAGTTATTTCCAATGCGCAAATGTTGGCACAATCACTTGTTGGTTTAGGATACAATATTGTAAGCGGAGGAACCGACAACCATTGCATGCTCATTGATTTGAGTAATAAAAACATTACCGGAAAAGAGGCCGATGCAGTGCTAGGTAAAGTTCATATCACCGCCAATAAAAACATGGTGCCTGGGGATACCCAATCGCCAATGGTTACGTCTGGAATTAGATTGGGAACTCCTGCTATTACTACCCGAGGTTTGGTGGAGGCCGACATGCAAATCATCGCTGGATTGATTGATGAAGCCATTGTCATGAAAGACAACGAAACAGCACTGAAAGAAGTTTCTCACAAGGTGAAAAAAATGATGTCGGAACGTCCGTTGTTTGTTTGAAATGAACGAGCTCAAAGATCATCCTAATCTATACCTCAGACAACATGGCGCTAACCCCATTCATTGGAAAGAATGGGATCAGAAAAATTGGCAAAGTGCCCAATTGCTCAACCGATTGGTTATTGTAAGCATTGGCTATAGCTCATGCCATTGGTGCCATGTCATGGAAAAGGAGTGTTTTGAAGATGACGATGTAGCCCAATATACCAACGCTCACTTCATCAGTATCAAAGTAGATCGCGAAAGCCGGCCAGACATCGATCAGCTCTACATGAATGCATTGCATTTGATGGGCAAACCAGGGGGATGGCCACTCAACTGCATTTGTTTACCTGATGGGACACCCATCTTTGGAGGTACCTATTTTCCAAAGAAGAAATGGTTACAAATTTTAGATGAACTCAACCAACTGTTCCAAGAGCGGAGAGATACTTTGGATGGATTTGCAATTGAGATGAAGCAGGCTTTGAACCAATTCAATCCTTCCCACTCCGGACAATCATTGGCCGAATTGGATCACGATCAAGTTCAAAGTTTTATTGCTGATTTAGATTTTGAATGGGGCGGAACCACAGGTTACCCCAAATTTCCCATGCCGCCATTGATCCATGCCGTGCTCCAATATGGAATAAAACACCAACACAAGGCAGCATTGCGCTGGTGCAAAATAACCTTAGAAAAAATTAAATTTGGTGGAATCCATGATTTGATTGAAGGAGGAATATCCCGCTACAGCGTGGATCACCGATGGCACGTTCCGCATTTTGAAAAAATGCTATTTGACAATGCCTTATTGATGTCCGTTTATGTCCAAGCCGCAACGGCCTTTCCCGAAGAAGAATTTGAAGAAGTTGCTCTTGGTATACATGATTGGGCAATGAAGGAGATGAGACAGTCCAGCGGACTCCTATCCAGCACCATGGATGCCGACAGTGAAGGGGAAGAAGGAAAGTACTATGTCTTCATGCCTGAAGAGATTCAATCTGCATTGGGAGCTGATAGAGAGAAATGGAACAGCATTTTTGACTTTCAACACCACAGTCTTTGGGAGGATAAAAAAGTTGTATTCAGTGCCAAAATCCCTTTTTCGTTGAAAGATCCGAATTGGATAGAGATAAAAAACAACTTGCAACAAATCAGAAAGACCAAAACAAAACCGGTTACGGATCAAAAAGTGATTACCTCGTGGAATGCACAAATGGTGGTCGGCTATTGTCATGGCTCAGAACTCTTCCCCAATTGGATCCAACAGGCCGTTGATCTTTATGCTTGCATGAAAGCGAAGCTCAAAATAAATGACCAATGGGTTCAGGGATTAGAGGGAACACGAATCATCACGCCTTTGCTTTTTGATACTTTGGCTTGGGTTCAAAAAGCGTGTATTGAATTGTTTGTTCATACAAACCAATGGGAGTATATAGAGGATGCCATCGCCATCCACCAAAGCAGCAAGCCCTATCAACAACCCTCTTCCATGCACGTTCTGAATGCGCAAAATGAGTGCATTGGGCAAACGACAGAAATTCAAGACAGTGTGATTCCCTCCAGCAATGCGGTATGGGCAGAAAACATGTATTGGTTAAGCATCATTACCGGCAACCTTTCATTTCATGAGGAGGGTTTGAAAATGCTTCAAGTCATTGGGCCAGATGCCAATCAAATCAGTTACTACTCCCATTGGAATTACGTTTTGCAATTGGTATCATCCAAGGCGGGTATTGTTGTTGCCTGCCAACCAGAGGAAGGATGGAGAACCCACAAAAAATGGAACCATAAAACAATGGTCCTCAAAGAAAATGTGAAAAATTCGTTTTTGGAGGGTAAATGGCAGCCCCAAACGCAATATTCTCTTTGTACCTTAGCTTCATGCTACCCTCCCGTATTTCATTATCCCGATATTGTTTAAGCTTTTTCCTAAGCGCTGTTTTTACTACGTTCGGATGGTCTCAAATGCTGAACAACAAAGATGGAAAGGCCTTTGATCAAGCTTTTCTGTTCAACCGATCTTTCATTTGGGAAAATAAAATAGCGAGCATTACTGCCATCAAACAAATTAAACTTCCTGGAAGACCCATCAACGAAACGGAATGGAAAGAGGTGATGCATTTCAATGCTACGGGAATCATGGAGAAGAAAATTCTGACGACCCAAAGCTTCAATTTTCAAGACACCAGTTCTATTCTTTTCAAAAGAAACGATATTGGACAACTCTTCAGCATCGAGCAAAATAAGAAAACGGAGACCACCATTACGGCCATGAGCTATGACAGCAATGGTAAAATCACCCGTGAAGACACCAAGCAAATCCTGCATGTTCAAGGAGAAAACAGTCGCGAAATATTGGTTGAAAGTACAACATACGAATACAGCTTTCCAAAACCCAATGTTGTAGTCAGAAACAACATCAATAATTACGGTTTGGCCTACAGTTCCTTCACCACCATTAAAAACGATCAAGGTTTTTTGATACAAGAAATGGAGAATTTCTTTGTAAGTCAGCGCGAAATCACCACGCTTTATGAGTACAACGAAAAGGGATGGGTTGCAAAAACAACCAAATCGGACAACCAATCTAGTGAGAAAGAAGAAACGCTATTTACCTATGATGACAAAGGAAATGTGATATTTGCCAAGCGCAGCATCAACAATCAACCTGTTGAAGAATTTGAAGTGCTGTACAATCAAGCATCGATGATTAAGGCTATCTTGCATCAAGACATCGCCAGCCAAGCGATCACGATACACAAATACGAATACCAATTTCGATGAAGAATATTTTTAAACTCCTTTTTCTCTTTGCGTTCATCACCATCGGTTCTGAATGCATTGCACAAAAGCGGCCACCCAAGCAAGACAATGTGGTAACGCCTGCAGACGGAGCCAATAAAAGTGCAGAGAATAAAAACCGCAAGTGGGAAGAGTACGAAACGAAAAAAAATCACCACCAAGAAATACAGGACAAGGCCACCAAAAAGCGCATGAAAGAAAGCTTGAAAAAATCAAAAAATCATGCCTCTCCTCACAGAGTTCCTTGGTATAAAAAACTTTTTTGGTAAATTCAACTTCAGATTACCTTTTCGCTCTCATGAACATGAAAAAAATTTGGATCATATTGTGCCTCTCCATTTTGAGAATGGTTGCACAAGGACAAATGAATTGGGCAGAAAACATTGCGCCCATTTTGTTTGATCATTGCACCAAGTGTCACCATCCAGGGGGCATAGGACCTTCCAGTTTTATGACCTACCAAGAAGCGGCCAACAATTCTGCCTCCATTTTAAGCGCCATCATGGATGGGTACATGCCACCATGGCCCGCCAATCCCAATTACCGTCATTTTCTCAATGAAAACGTGCTCTCCGATGTAGAAAAAAGCAGCATTGAAAACTGGGTAGTCAACGGAACTCCCGCAGGTGACTTGAGTTTGGCACCTGCATCACCCGTCTACAACAACAACACCCAATTGCCTCAGGTGGACTTCACCGGTACCACGCCACTCAACACCAGTCAAGCGGTAACCCATGACTACTATCGCACCTTTGTAGTGCCCACCAATTATCCTGTAGACCAATTCATTGATGGGATAGAAATTATTCCCGGAAATAGTCAAATTGTTCACCACGTTGTCATTTATTACGATCCCACCAACGAATGCCTTGCCTTGGATGCAGCCGATGCTGAACCGGGATTCTTAACCAATGGAACCGGTGGTGGATTGCCATCCAGTGCTCATTACATTGGTGCTTGGGTTCCTGGAAAAGGTCCACAAATTTTACCCCCTGGCTTTGGCATTCGCGCTGAGGCCAATGGCTACTATTTGATTGAAATGCATTACCCTGCTGGAACGGTTGGACAACAGGATGAAACCATATTGAACATTAAACATTCAACTAGCGCCAACCCCCGCGAGGCATGGTACAATCCAGTCATTACTCATGACCCCTCCACCCTAGACGAACCGGCATTGATTATCCCCGCCAATACCGAAAGAACTTTCCATGCCACCTACAACGTCCCCATTAATATCTCTCTCATTGGAATTGCTCCACACATGCATCTAATTGGAAAAAGCATCCGCAGTTTTTGTGTCAATGGAACGGACAGTATTCCTTTGATTGATGTTCCAAACTGGGATTTCAATTGGCAATTGGGCTATGATTATCCGCAATTGGTGAGACTTCCAGCCCAATCTCAATTAAAGGCTGTTGCAACTTATGACAACACCGTCAACAATCCCAACCAACCAGTGAACCCGCCTCAAATGGTCACAGCTGGTGAAGAAACCACAGACGAGATGATGGTCATCTTTTATCTGTATACCTTCTGGATGCCCGGCGATGAAAACATCATCATCGATCCCAATACCAGCATTGCCCAATCCACAGAAACCCCTCATCTGTGGGATTTCTATCCCAATCCCAGCAATGGGCAGGTAAACTGGAATTGCATTGGCCCGCAATACCGCGAGGCACAGTTTTATGTACTGGACATGAATGGTAAAATTTGCGCTGAGCAACGGCAAATGATTCCAGGGGGAATGCAAACCGGAAACATGGATTTAAGTTTTTTGGCCCCTGGGGTTTATGTGATACGGGTTGTCTCCAATAACAACATTTTCACGGAAAAGTTGATCATCGAATAACTACTTCTTTCCAATGATTCGATCTGGGTTATTGGACAGGAAGGATTTCCATGAATTGGATTTGGTTCCCATGATGGGATTGGATGTTTGATAGAAATGGCAAACCGCAGCTGCCAGTCCATCCGTTGCGTCCATCTTTTCAGGCATCTGAGATTGCTCTATTTTAAGTAAACGCTGCACCATGGCCGCCACCTGCTCTTTACTCGCATTTCCGTTCCCTGTTATGCTCTGCTTAATTTTTCGCGGTGCGTATTCCGCCACACTCAATTGGCGACTCAAAGCCGCTGCAATGGCCACACCTTGAGCTCTTCCGAGCTTCAGCATGGATTGCACGTTTTTACCAAAAAAAGGAGCTTCGATGGCCAACTCATCGGGGTGAAAACCATCAATCAATTCAATGCATCGCTCAAAAATTTTCTTGAGTTTCAACGCGTGATCATCAATCTTATCCAAGCGTACTACACCCAAGGCCAACAAAGACATTTGTTTACCTTTGACCTCAATGATTCCGTAACCCAAAATGGATGTTCCGGGATCTATGCCCAATATGATGCGCTCCTTTTGCAATTGATTTTCCGTTATGGTGTTAAAAGTAATCACATTTTTCATCGCAGCCGTGCTCCAATGCACATATGCTTGGCAATTGTTGTATTACCGCCGAACGAGAAGGAAAAACAATTCGGCCCCAAGCTTTCCAATTCCCAACCTGAGTGTGGTGATTCCTTTTCGCAATGAGATCCACAATCTCCCCACCTTATTATCATCGCTCAAACAATTGCCTATTTCCATCCACGTGCATTGGATCAATGATCACAGTCATGACGGTGGTGACGCATGGATAGCTGCACACCTCCCGGCAAACCACCGCCTTATTCAAAATCTTGGAGAGGGGAAAAAACAAGCCCTTCAAACTGGGATACAATCCATCCCTGATGACCATTGGATCTTAACCCTTGACGCCGATGTTCAATTATCCGAAGATTGGTGGAAGACCATACAATCGCATTTCAATCCTAACCATGCGATGATTGTTTTTCCAATAAAAATGAAAGGTGGAAAAAGTTGGGTTGAAAAATTTCAATGCATGGAATTTGATTTCTTCCAATCCATTACTGCAGGTAGCATTTTAAGACAACGCGCTCAACTCAGCAATGGCGCCCATTTGGCCTTTCAAAAAAAGTACTTCATCATGGCTGAGGGATACCAAGGGCACCAACACATCAGCAGTGGCGACGATCAATTTCTATTGGCCGCATTTCGCAAAAAAGGATTGAACATTGGATGGGGAGAAATTCCAACTCCAGTCATTGGAATCACTCCCCTATCCGACTGGCATTCATTGTTGTCTCAGCGTGTAAGGTGGGCAGGGAAATCAACAGCCCTCCAAATGTCAGACATGAAGCTATTGGCGTTCAATACTGCGCTCAGCAATACCATTGTGATTTATGCTTATTTGAATTTGTTCCTCTTCCCATATGACGCATTCAGCTTCATGCATATGGTAATCATCCTCGTCAAATGGGTTGCTGAGTGGGCTGTCTTCCGCCCTGTGTCTTTAAACAAATGGTTTATCACCCTTTTGTTTTTAATAATCTATCCCATTTGGGTCTTTGCGGTTGGTCTATCCGTATTATTTTTAAAACAAGAATGGAAAGGCAGACCTCTGAAACATTAAGTGCATTTTGGCGAAAATTCTCCCAAGATAATTGGGCAGTGGGTGGTTTGTTTTTTATTACCATCTTATTTTTGGTCAGCATATTGGGTTCTATCATACGACCCGACGCTTCAGAAAATGCGAATGACCAGCAAATTCAGTGGGCTAAGCTACCGCCCATGACACAAGTACATTTTGGCATCAACAACAACGGAGAAAGAGATTTAACGGGAAGCAATTCCCACAAGACATTTATTCTGGGTACCGATAGATTGGGCAGAGATGTCATGTCGAGGCTGATGGCAGGCACCTATATCAGTTTAACGGTCGGTTTTATTTCTGTCGCCATTTCTCTGCTCATCGGGGTTTTGGTGGGTCTATTGGCGGGGTACTACCGGGGTTGGGTGGATCATGCCCTATCCTGGATCATCAATGTCATTTGGTCTATACCCAATTTACTCATTGTCATGGCCTTTGTACTGGCTTTTGGAGTAGGATTTTGGAAAGTTTTTATCGCCATTGGTTTAACCATGTGGGTAGAGGTAGCCCGCATCGTTAGGGGGCAGATATTGAGCATCCGTGAAAAAGAATACATTGAAGCTGCCAAAGCCATTGGAATGAGTGATGCGCGCATCATGATCAAAGAGATGCTGCCGCAATTGTGGCCCATCCTGATTGTAATTTCAGCGGCTAATTTCTCCAGCGCTATTTTGATTGAAAGCGGCATGAGTTTTTTGGGATTGGGTGTGCAGATTCCGGCCCCCAGTTGGGGCAATATGATTCGAGAAAATTACGCCATGATTCCCACGCAGCATGCCCATTTGGCCTTAGCCCCGGGCATTTGCATCATGCTCACCGTTTTGGCATTGAGCTATGTGGGCAATGGATTAAGAACGGCACTGGACATAAAAAAAATCTAAATGAAGCAAGACGATAAAATATTTGTAGCTGGACATCGAGGAATGGTAGGATCTGCCATTTGTCGTCAACTTTTAAATGATGGATTTAATAACATCATCACACGGACTTCAAGCGAGTTGGATTTGACCCAACAACATGCCGTGAATGAATTCTTTGAAAAAGAAAAACCGCAATATGTTTTTTTGGCTGCCGCTAAGGTGGGTGGCATCCATGCCAATAATACTTACCGTGCAGATTTCCTTTATCAAAATTTGATGATGGAGAGCAATGTTATTCATGCCGCACACCTGAACAGTGTGACAAAATTGCTCTTCTTGGGATCCTCTTGCATCTATCCCAAAATGGCCCCACAACCTTTGAAAGAGGAAAGTCTCCTCACCGGAACGTTGGAATACACCAACGAACCCTACGCCATTGCTAAAATTGCAGGAATCAAGATGTGCGAGGCCTACCGCGACCAATACGGCTGCAATTTCATTTCGGCCATGCCCACCAATCTGTACGGTCCAAATGACAACTACGACCTTCAAAACTCCCATGTCCTTCCGGCGCTTATCAGGAAATTCCATGAAGCCAAAATCAATGGCCAACCATCTGTGGAAGTATGGGGAACCGGAAGTCCATTACGTGAATTTTTACATGTGGATGACCTTGCACAAGCCTGTTGTTTTTTAATGCAAAACTATAATGACAAAGAATTCGTAAATGTCGGATGTGGAACTGATTTGAGCATTAAAGAATTGGCAGAAATGATCCAAGGCATCGTCGGTTTCCAAGGAAAGCTGATTTGGAACGCAGATAAACCAGACGGCACTCCCCGCAAACTGATGGACATTTCAAAAATAAAATCACTGGGATGGTCCCCGAAAATCGGATTACAAACAGGTATTGAATCTGTCTATCAGGATTACCAGTCCAAACAAGGAACATCTAAATAAAAAAGAGGGATATGAATGATCAAGTAAAAGTTCTCTGTTGTCTTTTAGGCCTATTGATTGGACTAAAAATAACCTCTTTTGCTCAACCCATTCCCATTGGCGATTATTGGAATCGAGAATTGGAGCGCGTTGAACATTACAAGGGAAAACCTGCTTTTACAACGTATAAACCTCAGCTCAAATCCACTGTGAATTTTCAAAAAATCACAGGTGAAGTCAAAGACTCTGTCAAGTATTATTCTATGCTATCTCGCTTGGTCTTTCGGGACCACTTGATTCAATTAAAAAATTCTCAATACACCATTACCATCGACCCTTTGTTACAATTGGAGGTATACCAAGATTTAAAAAATGAAACCTACAATAACATAAGAGGCAAGCTATACAACAATGGCCGCGGAGCGATTGTGCAAGGACGCATTGGCAATGGCGTAGAGTTCCAAACCATTTTTCTTGAAAACCAAAGTGTCCTACCCTACTATCAGAGTATTTGGGCGGATTCAACCGGCGTTATTCCTGGAATGGGCAGGCACAAAGTCTTTAAAAAATATGGATACGACTATGGTATTTCTACCAGCTCACTATACATTGGATCCAAATCGTGGTGGAATTTGGGGTTGATGTACGGAAAACAATTCTTTGGCAATGGATACCGATCATTGGTATTATCTGACGCGTCCATGAACATGCCATTGCTTCAATTGGGACTGCACAATCAGCATTTTCAGTACAAAACAACTGCTGGAATAGGTCAGGAACAATCCAGAATTCCTTTGGGAAGCACGGGAGAGAGTTTATTCAAAAGGAAACTGATCACCTGGAATTATTTGTCTTATTTGCCCACAGAGCATCTTGAAATTGCCCTTTTAGAAACCGTGGTCTCTCAACGCTGGACTCCGCAAGGCGTTGTGGCTCCTGCTCTTCACGCTTATATACCCGTGCTGGGTGCTCGGGGTTGGATGGCACAAAAAGACACCAATGCCACTGTGATGTACGGCGCCAATTTAAAATGGAATGCCAATCGCAATACTACATTTTACGGACAGTATGGATGGGTGATGAAAGGGATGGGGAAAAATGCCATTCAATTCGGTGCTTTATTCACCGACATTGGAATGAAAAACTTGGATTTACGCGTGGAATACAATCAAGTGGGGGAATATTTCTATGCCCAGGACATTAACCTCATGTCTTTGACCCAACAAAACCAATCGTTAGGTCATGCCAGCGGATCGGCACTCACAGAATGGCTCATCCGCGGTCATTATCGTTGGAAAAGATTATTGGCTCAAGGATGTTATCATGTAATACAACAAGAATTGGGTAACGCTTCTAATCCATACGCCACAAGTTACGGAAGTAAACAAGGATCTCGGGATTTTCAATATTTCCAAGGGGAGATAGGCTATTTGGTTCAACCTCACACCCATCTTTGTGTTTGGCTGGGTATCACACAAGTAGACGAATTGAAAGTATACAACAGCAACTACAAAATAAACACCACTGGCCAAATTGTAACTTTTAAAATAACGAGTGACATTTGTTACCGGGCCTTCGACTTTTGAAAAAAAGGAGTATCTTCACCTAACCAAAACCGAAAACATTGATTCTTGATTTAGCATTGGCCTTTTTAACGGCTTTGTTATTGGTGATGATTGCGATGCCCTC
>JBDKGG010000106.1:0-12964 GCA_039798325.1 Bacteroidota bacterium | reverse complement strand
TTGGCTTTTTGTGCGGTGGTTTGGAAGAACAGCCGTGCGGGAACATTGGCCGATGAAAATGGGAAATTCTCCATTGGAAGAATTCCCAATCATGATACCCTCAAGGTCTCCTATGTGGGATTTGAGGATGCCATAGTTGTTGTAAAAGGCAACGCTGATTTGACCATTCTCATGAAAGGTTTGGACATGAAACGAATCGATATTCAAGATCAATACGGCACCCAGCACATGCACGGGAAAGATCCACAACGATTTCAGACCGTCACGGAGAAGGAATTGTGCAAGGCCGCTTGTTGCAATCTCTCAGAGAGCTTTGAAACCAACGCTAGTGTGGATGGATCTTACACCGATGGCATAACGGGCACTAGACAAATCAAGATGTTGGGTCTCGATGGAAAGTACGCGCAATTGATGGGTGACAATGTGCCCAACATGCGGGGATTGAACACGGTTTATGGCCTGGGATGGGTTCCTGGTCCATGGATCAGGGAAATAGCCATATCCAAAGGAGCGGGTTCTGTCTTGCCGGGTTACGAGAGTATCGCAGGTCAAATCAATGTGTCCCACAAGGCACAGGAAATGAAGGAGAAGTTTTTTCTCAATGCCTATGCCGGCAATCAGGGTCGCTATGAGTTGAATACCGTCAGTCGTCATCAATTGGGTGAGCATTTTCATTGGGATTGGATGACGCATTATGCCAAGAACAATGGTCGTTTTGACATGAATCATGACGGTTTTTTGGACAACCCTCTTGGGGATGAGTACAATGGTCGTGTGCACGCATCCATAGAAAATCACGAAGGATTTCGCGGTGATTATGCCGTTCAAGGTTTGCAGTACAATACCCAGGCGGGAACTTCAGGTCATTTGGATTTGCCAGCGGTTGTCATGAATAACAACCAATGGAAATGGAATGTAGATGCCAAGAATGGTTGGGTCTTTGAACCCGAACATGAAGATGATCGCGAGCAAAGCATTGGAACGCAGGTTTCTTTCTCTCAGCAGTTGTCCAAATGGAATTGGGAAGGCGTTAAGAATTACTCTGGCAGACAACAAACCCTCCGCTTGGTTTTTTTGCATGCGATTCAAATGACGGAGCATGCGAAATTGACTTATGGATGGAATTTCTTGGACGACCAATACCAAGAGTATTACACTACCCATGGCGCTTGGGATCGACATGAACGCGTTCAAGGAGGAATGGCAGAGTGGGCTTGGAACCACCACGATGAAATTCAAATCATCGCCGGAGCCCGCGCGGAATGGCACAACTTGTATGGTTTTTTGGTCACGCCTCGTTTGCACACCCGTTTTACTTTGGCGGAAGGATTGCACCTCAAATGGATGACAGGACTGGGTCGCAGAACCGCCAATGTGATCATGGACCAACCCGGATTTTTGGCCAGCAACCGAGTGCTCAGCATTCAAGGTGTAGCCAATCAACCGCAATATCCCTTGGGCCTCCCCATGGAAGAAGCTTGGAACAAAGGAGTGGTGTTGTCATATGATACAAAAATATTTTATCGTAAGGCTGGAGTAACGATTGATGCTTTCCAGACCAATTTTAAGCAACAAGTCGTGATGGATTGGGATCAATCAGGGGTTTTGCGTGTATATCCTTTGGCCGGAAAGAGTGTTTCGACAACTGCGCAGGCGGAGGCGTTTTGTTCTCCAATCAAACGTTTGGACCTTCGATTGGCTTACCGTTGGGTGGACAATCGGGTCGATTACCAAGATGGAAATCGTTCCTTGCCCTTCATCAGCAAGAACAGATTTTTTGTCAATTTGGCCTATAGTACAAAAATGTTTGAGCAAGACAAAAGATGGATGTTTGATCTGACAGCAAAATGGAATGATGGTCAGCGTTTACCAAACTTGACGGGAAGCCAATGGGAAGGTCAGATACCAGCCGTTTCTCCGGCCTATTGGATCATCAATGGACAAGTTTCTTTGGCCAGAGAAGAGCGTTGGGATGTTTACGTGGGCGTTGAAAATCTATTTAATTTCAAACAAAACCGCATGGTATTGTACAGCAATGGTTCAGGAGAAAACATGGAGCTGGATGCCAATTTTGCCTACGCTCCTGCTTTTGGTAGAATGAGTTATGTCGGCTTAAGATGGCGATTGGCTGAGTAAATCAGCGAAATCTCGGTGATTGGCAAGACGAGGCACCTTGTTTTGCCCACCGAGCTTTCCACCTGCTTTCATGGCTTGATGAAATGAACCTACTGGAAGCCATTTGATTTTTAATGGTTGCAACACTTTTCCTTCAATCAAATCTTTGTAGTAAATGTTTTGCTCCGTCATTTTATCGTCTAAAAATTGAGCAATATCCGCGCTGTTTGTAGGAATTTCCGCACTCTCAATAAACCATTCATGGTAGGGCAATTCATCCTGCACGTTGACTTTTGGTGCAACATGAAAATCGTTGGCAATAAAGTCAAATTCTTTTAATGCGGATTGCATGGCGTTTTCCACTTCTTCGGCAATGACGTGCTCTCCAAAGGCGCTCGTATAATGTTTGATGCGACCCGTCACTTTAATTCGATAAGGAGCAATGCTGGTAAATTTCACAGTATCTCCAATGCTGTAAGTCCACAAACCTGCATTGGTGCTTAGAATCAGCGCATATTGAACATTCTCTTTCACTTCCCAGAGGGGAATGCGCGGAGGCTGGGCATCATGATATTTAGAAACCTCAATGAACTCATAGAAAATACCAGCATTGGTATTGAGCAATAAGTCATCGCGGTGGATGTCATCTTGGTAGGCAAAGAATCCTTCACTCGCAGGAAAGGTTTCTATCGTATCCATTCTACCGCCCATCAGGGACTCCATTTTTTTTCGGTACGGTTCATAATGAACGCCTCCGTATACAAACAAGCTGAAATTGGGGAAAATGGATTTTATATTTTTCTTTCCACTTTGATCAATCAATCTTTCAAAATACATCTGAACCCAACTGGGGATGCCCGAGATGAGGCGCATGTCTTGGTCAAGTGTCTCTCGCGTGATGGTGTCTACCTTTGTTTCCCAGTCCTCAATGCAATTCGTTTCGTATTTCGGTAGTCTGTTTTTCTGAAGGTATTGCGGAACATGATGGGCAACAATTCCACTGAGACGACCCACTGCGATGCCGGATGGCAAGTAATCCAAAATGGGACTTCCTTGTAGGAATATCATTTTTCCGTCTACAAATTCTGCATTTCCACTGGTTGCGATATAACACAACAGTGCATTTCGCGCTGCTGAGATATGAAAGGGCATGCTTTCCTTGCTGATGGGAATGTACTTTGCCCCGGCTGTTGTTCCTGAAGTTTTGGCAAAGTATTGAGGCAATCCTGGCCACAATATGTTTGCATTGCCTTCTTTGATGCGTTGGATGTAGGGTATTAAATCTTCGTACTCATGAATCGGGTTGTTTAGCACAAAATCCTGATAGTTTTGGATTTGATCAAAACCATGGTCTTTTCCGTATTGTGTGTCCTTGGCTTTTTGAACCAAAGAATTTAACCAATGCAATTGATGTTCGCAGGCCATGGAGGCATCACGCATAATTTTTTTGCGCATCCATCGGGCCAAGGGTTTGGCCACCAAAGATTTTACGCCCATTATTTCTTGATAAACGACAACATGTTTTTTTTCTTTTCCGATACCATCATCAACTGATAGAATCCAGAAGGTAGGCTGGATACTTGAATGCCATGGGATGTGTTGTATGTACCCTCCATTATTTTGCGGCCTGTAACATCGATTACCGAATATTTCAAACCATGAGCTGCTTGAATCCCGTTGACAAATAAAACATCTTCCGTAGGATTGGGATACAACACCCATTTGGACCAATCAACATACGTAACGGAAGTGGTGGTGTCCGGATTGGCTTGGCCAGTGTCCATGCACGATTGAATGCGAATCAATGGTATTTGTGTAAGATAAAAATAACCGTCACTGTTTTTAATCCAGCTGGTGTAGAGTTCAGCCTCGTGGCTCATGGCAATGGGCAAATGATTGGTCCCAGCGGAACTTTCCACGGTAATCCAATAGGGCGTGTTGGCTTGTAGTACAACGGTATCACTCAATGTCAAATACTGAAATTTCGCCTGCTCACCTGGAGCATTGAGCGCATTGAGATTTACATTTTGCAAAGGAGTTTCAGCAATCAAGGCTTCTACCAAGGAGTCGCCATATTGAAAAGTATGAATCTTTCCCTTCAAAGTAGCGTTGACATCGGCGTTGTCTCCAAGGGCAACAGAAATGGCTGAAACCGGCATGTCATAGGTAGGAAGAAAAATATTGCCCAGTTCAAATGTACTGTTCCAAAACACAGTTGAGCCCTCGTAAATACGGTTGACAATTCCGCGATCTCTCGCCAATACACAAGGAGAGATTCGGAAATGAGCGGTATCCAAATGGTTGTAAATAACTTCATCCACTTCGTTTTGAAGGGTGCGGTAGAGGATGCTGTAATTTCCGGTATCTGCGCTCATGGTAAATTGACCTGCACGCACCTCTGCACTGCCACCAACGGGAATAGTGATCAAATCAGTCGTTGTTCCATTGTACAACAAAGAATTGTTCACGTCTGAAAAAAGTTGCGCGTTCAATCCACAGCCGGTTTGCGCCAATCCACCCCAATTCTCAATTTGTGCACTAAATTTTAGTGTGGGTGCCATGGCGGTAGGGTAAATGCTGTACTCCATCCATTCATATCCTGTAGGATGCGCGGGATCTACAAAGTCAAAATCTCCGTAGGTAGTAGAATTGATCTTAAGATCATTGGCAGATATTTCAAGTATTTTAATATCATCCAACATCCAGAAATAATACAAGCCTTCGTATACAAAACGAAAACGAACATCTGAATTTCCGAGAATGTTGTTGCTGAGATAAACCCTTTTTTTCTGCGGGTTTTCGCTGCTGGATGCAACAGGAACATCATTGGCATGCAATAATGACCAAACGCCTTGATTGACACTAACCTCAACGCGTGTAGTTCCTTGATAGAATCGGATGAATTGCTCCCATTCTAATGCGGCGTATGATGATGCACTTAAATCGATTGATGGGGTGGTGAGGTATGCCAAATGGGGTCCTGGAACTGGCCCGGATCCAATATTATTGGCGGTGCACGGCAATGAGTCATTGTCCCAATAATTGGAGTCAAAGAGCACAAAACCATCATTTTGGCTAGAACTGTGCAAGGGATCACCTGAAAAATTATTGGTGCAAGATCCACGAGATCCTACAGTAAGATCGGGTAATGTATTGGGACCTCGATATTCCCAAGCGGCACCATTGGCCTCTTCATTTAACCAGTTGGTGGGAATTCCACCAGAAAAGGTTTCTTGCCAGATGACTACCTCTTGGCCAAATGATGAAAACATCAAGGTTGACCATAAAATGGACAAGAATATTTTATTCATTGTTTTCATGTGCATAGGTTCTTGCGATACAAAGTATAAATTGAGAATCAAAATGGCAATCTACAATAAAATGAGCGTGTTTTTGATTTGGATGCTTGCATTCAATAAACAAACGGCTTGTTTTTTCCTCGAAGGGCGCAGCGACGAGGTCTTGGCCAAAATCTATCCCGTGACCAAAGTACTTGTAGATGGCTTCTTTAGCGGACCATAATGTGAGATAACGCAAATCAGAATCTTTGTCCTTTAAAAAGAGCAATTCCTGATCATGACAGAATTTGTTTCGAACCTTGAAAATACTTTGATGGGGGGTTTGTATATCAATACCAAAGTGCTCTTGAGACCAAGCAAAGCAAGCGTATCCATTGGAGTGACTGATTCCAATGCAATGGGATTTATTTTTAACAAAGGGTTTCCCCATGCTATCTTTTTCAATGTCATCCCATGACCAATGTTCAGGAATGAGTGCTGAAACGGCATCAAATTCTGCTTGTCTATGAGGGTGTGATCTCATGGACCTTAGTGGGTGGTGAAAAATCGGCGCAGCCAACGGAGTATCCCAAAGATGGATGAAAACATTTCCTATTTGCAATTGCCGAACCATCTCAAAAGATTTCATTTTTGTTGAGCCTTTTCCATCCCTATCTTTGTATCAAATTAAATAAACATGCTAACTGAAACCAAGATGAACTACAAAGTTAAGGACATGGGCCTTGCAGAATGGGGTCGCAAAGAAATTAAATTGGCCGAGGCAGAAATGCCAGGTTTGATGTCATTGCGCCATGAGTTTGGGGCAAGCAAACCTCTGAAAGGAGCTCGTATCGCTGGGTGTTTGCATATGACCATCCAAACCGCAGTTTTGATTGAAACATTGGTTGAATTGGGAGCAGAAGTTTCTTGGAGCTCTTGTAATATCTTCTCTACACAGGATCATGCTGCGGCGGCCATTGCCGATGCTGGTATTCCTGTATACGCTTGGAAAGGCATGAACGAAGAGGAGTTTGATTGGTGTATTGAGCAAACATTGCATGCATTTCCAGAAGGGCAGGCATTGAATATGATTTTGGATGATGGTGGTGATTTGACCAACATGGTATTTGATCGCTATCCAGAATTGGTTGCAGGAATTCGTGGAATTTCAGAAGAGACCACAACGGGGGTATTGCGTTTGTATGAGCGTGAAAAAAATGGTAGCCTATTGTTGCCAGCCATCAATATCAACGATAGTGTAACCAAATCTAAATTTGATAACAAGTATGGTTGTCGAGAGTCTTTGGTGGACGCTTTGAGACGCGCGACAGATTTGATGATGGCTGGTAAAGTGGCTGTTGTTGCTGGATACGGTGATGTTGGAAAAGGTTCAGCGGATTCGTTGAAAAATGCAGGAGTTCGTGTAATTGTCACTGAAATCGATCCCATTTGCGCTTTGCAGGCAGCCATGGAAGGGTATGAGGTAAAGAAAATGGATACAGCCATTGCTGAAGCGGATATTATTGTAACTGCTACAGGTAATCATCAAATCATCGTGGATCGTCACTTTAAAAACATGAAGCACAATGCGGTTGTTTGTAACATCGGGCACTTTGACAATGAAATTGATATGGCTTGGTTGAACAATAATTACGGACAAACCAAGGATACCATCAAGCCGCAAGTAGACAAGTATACCATTGATGGAAAGGATATTATAGTTTTGGCAGAGGGCCGTTTGGTCAATCTTGGATGCGCAACAGGTCACCCATCTTTTGTGATGAGTAACTCCTTCACCAATCAAACATTGGCGCAATTGGAGTTGTGGCAAAATCATGATAAATACGAAAATAAGGTCTATGTTTTACCCAAGCATTTGGATGAGAAGGTAGCACGTTTGCACTTGGCCAAGATTGGAGTGGAATTGGAGGAGCTTACTGTATCGCAAGCAGAGTACATAGGTGTAGGCATTGAAGGCCCATACAAAAATGATCAATACAGATATTAATCAGTTTTTTATCGATAAAGGGCCCCTTTGGGGCCTTTTTTTTTAAGCTTATATGTAGCTTTGCTTCAGAGTAAACTAGACCATGAAGCGATTATATAATTTAATGGACAGAAGGGTGTTGAAAGCCCAAATGACCCATGACGATACCCCGAGAACAACAATTTCCTTTTACAGGTATTTTAAGATTCAAAATCCAGATTCGTTCAGAGATAATTTTTACGAGAATGCTTTTGCTTTAGGTGTTTTAGGTCGTGTTTACATTGCTGCAGAAGGAATTAATGCACAGATTTCAGTACCAACAGCCAACTTCGAACGTTTCAAGGAATTTTTATTTTCTGTACAAGAACTCAATCAAATTCGATTGAATTCCGCTGTTGCAGATGAAGCCCATAGTTTTTATATGCTCAAAGTGAAGCTGAGGAAAAAGATTGTCGCCGATGGGTTGAATGATGAATTTTTTGACCCCTCAAATACAGGTAAATATTTGAGCGCCGAGGAATTTAACACCATAACCGATGACCCCAATACTATTTTGGTGGATATGCGGAATCACTATGAAAGTGAAGTAGGGCATTTTGAGGGTGCAATTCTACCCGATGTAGATACCTTTAGAGAAGAATTACAGGTGGCAGAAGATCTGTTAAAGGGCAATAAAGATAAGAATCTGGTCATGTATTGCACTGGCGGCATACGTTGTGAGAAGGCATCGGCCTATATGAAGCACCTTGGTTTCAAAAATGTATATCATTTAGAAGGAGGAATTATCAAGTACGCCAGAGATGTGCGAAGTAAAGGGTTGCCCAATAAATTTAAAGGTGTGAATTTTGTTTTTGATGAAAGGTTAGCCGAACGCATTTCTGACGATGTCATTGCTCATTGCCATCAATGTGGTGAACCTTTTGACAAGCACACCAATTGCGCCAATTTAGGTTGTCATATTCTATTCATACAATGTCCCAAATGTCAAGAGAATTATAAGAATTGTTGTTCGGAGAGTTGTCGAGAGGTGCTACAATTGCCTGAGGAAGAGCAACGAAAAATCAGAAAAAACATTCGAATAACCAGAAATGTTTTTAAAAAAGGCCGTTTGGGTGAATTGTAATTTTTTTTGATATTTGATTAAAATGAATTAAATTGCCGTCAATTATTGAACTTATGAAAAATATTTTATCCATTTGCTTCGCTGTTTTCGCACCCATCTTTATGACGGCACAGTCGTTTTCACCAAAAGCTATTGTCTCTGCTGGAAATGCAGTCACGGTGAATGGAACATACATTTCATGGAGTGTAGGCGAGACATTTGTTTCAACATTATCTGGAGGAAATGTGGTGTTGACGCAAGGATTTCAGCAACCAGAGGTAGATAATGACGTTGACAATGATGGTTTTACAGTAGATGTAGATTGTGATGATAACAATCCTGATGTAAACCCTGCAGCAATTGAAATTTGTGATGCGTTGGATAATAATTGTGATGGTGCATTGAACGAGAATTTGGCAACCACCTATTATGCTGACGTCGATGGAGATGGATATGCTGGTTTCTTGGTCACATTAGATACCTGTCAGATGCCTGTTGGATATAACCAGGAGCCTACCGATTGTGACGATGGAAATATTTCTGTTAATCCAGGTGCGTTGGAACAATGCAATAGCATAGATGATAACTGTAATGGAACTGTAGATGAAGGTCAAGGATTTGTTTTCTTCACCGATGCTGATGGAGACGGATATGGAGATACTGGAAGTGTGGTGGAAGCCTGTCAATTGTCTCCAGGTTTATCCGAAACCGCCGGAGATTGCGATGATAATGCACCTGCCGTAAATCCTGGGGCTCAAGAAATTTGTGACAATGGTATCGATGACAATTGTGATGGCGTTCAAACCAGCTGCAATGTTTCAGGATGTACAGACAATGCGGCTTGTAACTTTGATCCACTGGCTAACTTGAGTGATGGAAGTTGTATCTATCCAACACAAGTTTATTTGGATTGTAACGGTGCTTGTCTGAACGATACGGATGGAGATGGAATTTGTAATGAGTTGGAGGTGGCGGGGTGTATGGATGTTAACGCATGTAATTACAATGACTTGGCGACAGATAGTGATGCAAGTTGCACCTATCCAACACAAGTTTATTTGGATTGCAATGGAGTTTGTTTAAATGATACTGATGGAGATGGAGTTTGTAATGAATTGGAAGTTGCAGGTTGTACGGATGTTGATGCATGTAACTATGATCCAGAGGCAACCAATAGCGACAATTCATGTACCTATCCAACCAATTCTTTTCTCGATTGTTTTGGAACTTGTATCAATGATACGGATCAAGATGGTGTCTGTGATGAATTGGAGATTGCAGGTTGTACAGATTTAACTGCTTGTAACTACAATCCAGCAGCAACCAACAGCGATAATTCTTGTACTTACCCTGAGAATGTATATGTAGATTGTCAAGGTGTTTGTAACAATGACACCGATGGAGATGGAGTTTGTGATGAGTTGGAAATACCCGGTTGTACAGATCCTTCAGCTTGTAATTACAATGAATTGGCCACCAACGATGATGGCTCATGTTCTGCTCCAGGAGTAGAAATTTGTAACGGAGCGGATGATAACTGTAATGGACAAATCGATGAAGGTCTAACACCTGGATCTATTACATCCATTCCGGTTAATACCAATGTATACCCAGTTTGTATCGCTGGAAATATGTTCTCCGCTAATTTGAATAACGGAACGGATTCTCCAGTTATCGATGGCAATGGTCCTGATTTGTGGTATTCGTTGACTGCTCAACACAATGCTTTGCGTGTTGGTTTGTCTGCAGCAACGGGTGACAACACCATTCAGTTGTATCGCAATAACAACGGATGTTTGGAATTGATTGTTTCAGAAAATGAAGCTACCACAGGCAATCAAACTTTGATTTATGATCAATTGGTGGTGGGTCAATCTTATTATGTTGCGCTACACAGAAACAACGGTGTATCCAACACTTCAGCCAAGATTTGTTTCCATCATTTTGTAGAATCAACATGTGATCACTATTACTCCAACGGAACAGGGGTTTACACCAGTGTTTGCAATAGTTATAAAGTTGCTTATCGTGCCAATGCGAGCAGTTATAATATCAATGTGTTGTCCGCCGCTCAAAATGGTGTTGACTTGAATTATCCGTCTTATTCTTTTACAACTCCAAACAGCGGAACTGTCATTGCCCGCTTAGGAACATTGCTTGCGCCAAATAACACAGGAAGCGCAATCAATTACACCATGAATGTAGGAGTCGTTTATTCCCTGCCTGATGCAGCCGGTAATTTCAGCCCCATCATTGCTGAGCCAACCTCTTCTTGTGGCTTGACATTGAATTCTGAATTGAGCACATCTCTTCGTTTGGCTGATCGTTGTCCTACTTTAAAGGCCATCAATCAACCCATCTCCATGAGTCGTGCAATCTGCGGAGCTTTGTATTATCAATGGGAATTTGCTCAGGTTTCACCTAGTGCCGCACCAGCGGTTTATGCCAATACCTCTAATTATGCTAGCGTGTTGTTCTTGAACAATGTGCCAGGAATTGGTCCCGGTAAAACGTATAACGTTCGTGTTCGCGCTGTACACGCTAGCGGAAATACAGGAGAATGGGGAGCAACAGAATGTTTAAAGACAGCAGGAACAGGAATGGCATTGTTGTCTGAAAATAATCAGACTGCAGACATGGTTGACTTTGGTTCAAACTCGGTAGCCATTTATCCCAATCCAGTGATGAATGGTACATTCACCATCATTGGTCAAGACGCAATAGAGTCAGAGGCCAAAGTGGAGATCTTTAATAACTTAGGAGCTCGAGTTTGGTCTTCGACCTATTTCTCAGAAGGCAGCAAGTTAATCGAGGTGCCAGTGGCCAATGAGTGGGCTTCAGGTTTGTATATGGTCAATGTGAAGTGGAACGGTAAGGAGATGACCAAACGTTTGGTGATAGAGAAATAATTCAAAATATAATTACTAAAAAGGGAGCGTAAGCTCCCTTTTTTATTTCCATAACTGAAGAAGGGCATTTTCAAAGTGATGCGACCATGCTTTTTCACTGTGATCAAATCCTCCATATTCAATGCTGCTGAAGTGTCTGTCGCTGATATAAATTGCATCCATATCTTTTTGATAGGGCGCATAGAACTGATCCAATCCTTCTGTTCCATGATCAAAATACCAATGGGTCTTTTTGGATGGATGGGATTGGGCATAATTCAAAAATGCTTGAAAAATTTTCTTTTTCGGATCGTCTGCCGGCCATATACCAGGCCAATGGGTTGAAAAGCATGCGGCATTTCCAAATGTTTGAGGGTATTCAAGAGCGGCATACCAAGAAATTAAACCACCCATGCTCGCTCCGGCAATGGTGCAGTGCCTGGCCTGTTTGCGAATGGGATAGATGCCTTGAATGTATGGCACGAGCTCACAAGTTAGAAACAATAAATATTGGTCGGAAATAACTTTCCCTGCAAACATGAGTGTCGAAGGATTGCGGTTTACATGCAGCAATGAGTCTTGAAAAAGGCTGTCTAAATTTTCGAATGGTTTTTGAGGGAAATACTCGACATGTCTTTTTTCGCCATTGTTCCATATCCCAACAGCGATGCAGGGTTTGATTTTTTTTGAGTCAATTAATTTCTGGAGATGTTCATCAATATGCCACTCCTGCTGATTCCATGTGATGGTGGAATCAAAAAGATTTTGACCATCATGGAGATAAATCACGTTGTATTTCTTATTCGGTGAATAATCTCTTGGCAGCCAAACAGCCAAAGATCTGGCGTCTACATGTTGAGACGGAAATTTTTCAATAAAATCAATGCGTCCAACAGACGGTGTTGGTTTTTGGGCCTTTGCATTTAGGGTACAGATCATCCATCCAAGCCCCAACAAGAAAATATATTTTTTCACGCGAGTACAGTTGCAAAAATGACATCAGGAAAGTGGGCCATTTCCAAAGCCCTTACTTTGGCTTCGATTTCTTTTGGACCATCTGAAATGGCAAGGCTTGTGGTGAATTGGACGATGATGTTTCCTTCATCATAGTGCTCATTCACGTAGTGAATGGTAATACCCGACTCCTGATCTTTCATTTCAAAAACCCTTTCATGCACATGATGACCATACATGCCTTTACCACCGTATTTGGGTAAAAGTGCAGGGTGGATATTGATGATTTTATTGGGAAAGGACTGACATATTTTGGAACCTATTTTTCTCAGAAATCCGGCCAAAATGATCCAGTCGATTTGATGTTGTTGCAACAGATCCAATAAAGGCTTTTCTTCCTGAAATGCCGCATTGTCCAAAAAAATGGCTGGAATACTGTGCTGGTTGGCATGATCAAGGATTCCTGCATGGGCAACATTACTGACCACCAAGGCCACTTGAATATCCTTTCTTTGAGCACATTTTTCAATGATGTTCAAAGCATTGGATCCCGAACCAGAGCCCAAAATCGCCAGTCGGATCATTAGAACTCTTTAAAAGTAGTAATGGTCATGGTTTGGTTGTGAAGCGCGCAAGATGT
>JBDKGG010000105.1:0-3822 GCA_039798325.1 Bacteroidota bacterium | reverse complement strand
AAATGTTGCAAAACAAGGCCAAAGTCTTTTTCTTTTGCCCACATCATCTGGTGGATGAATATCTTTGAGGTATGGAAAAATCACTATCTCACATCAACGATTCAGGGGAATCGCGCATGGTGGATGTCTCAGAGAAAAACCCAAGTTTGAGAAGAGCGTCGGCCAGGGCAGCAGTTCATTTTCCTGTTGCTGTATTTGAGCAATTGAAAGAAGGCAATTGGCAAGTGAAGAAGGGTGCAATTTTGGAGGTGGCCCGCATAGCCGGTATTCAAGGTGCCAAATTAACTCCTCAGATTATTCCACTCTGCCATCCGCTGATGTTGAGTGGGGTTCAGATCGATTTTTCCTTTCATGAAAACGAACTCGAAATCGTTTCGCAAGTAAAATGCATGGGTCAGACGGGTGTGGAGATGGAAGCTTTGACCGCCGCTTCCATTGCAGCTTTGACAGTGTATGACATGTGCAAGGCCTTGGCCCATGATATAGCCATTGGTTCCATTCAATTGGTATCCAAATCTGGAGGAAAGAATGATTATCACATTTGAAATGAAAGCGGATCAATTGATTTTTCCAAAATCGTCAAGGACTTGGGCCTTGTATGGGACCACCTGTGAAGCCGTGAAAATTTGGGTGGATCGATTTCAATCCATGATGTTGTCTCCTGCTGTTTATGTTGATGCGGATCACCAAGATGAGAAATTAGAGCTGACCGCAACGCTTTCTTCCGCTGGAATCAAACATCAAATCGCTACTCACCGGTTGCCATTTTCGGATTGCTATTGGGTAAATGGCAATCATTTTTCAGCATCACAGCAAATCATCATCGATGATCCTTCCAAACTCTCCTCTTTGGAAAGACGGAGAGAACAACTGACCAACGTTGTTCTGGTGTTGGCCTCAAATGGTTTTCCCAACTACCTCTACGATTGGGGTGTGGATTTAACGCAGTCAATGTGTATCGCACCAGACGATGAGGAAGGGCTCAGGAATTGGGTTGTCAGCCAAACAAGGCAACCTGAGCTGCACGCATTGATTTTGGTGGGAGGCAAGAGCGAGCGCATGGGAACGCCCAAAATGGATTTGTCCTATCACGGCATGCCTCAATGGAAATACCTGGAAGAAATTTGTCTTCAAATGGGTATCCCCGTATTTTTTAGTTGTCGTGAAGAACAAAAATATTTTTTTATTTCAACAGGCAGAAAAGTGGTTTTGGATCGATTTGGAAACATCGGTCCGCTGGGTGCCATAGCATCTGCCATGAGTGAGCATGCGCATACTTCTTGGCTGGCTTTGGCTTGTGATATGCCTGGAATGAACGCGGAGGGCTTGCATCATCTGATGTCACACCGACACACCCAGTTCATGGCAACCGCATTTTGGAATAATGAAAAACAATGGCACGAACCATTGGCTGCCATTTGGGAGTCGCATGCAAAAGGGGAAGTCTTTTCCTGGTTGGCGCAAAGTCAATGTCCCCGAAAATTACTGGGTGTTTTAAATACAAAAAGCATCAGGGATGCTGATGCTTTGTGGTATCAAAATATTAATACACCGGAGGAAAAATCCCTATGGATTAAACACCCGGGCGAATGATGATTTCGCTGATGTTCACACCCTCGGGAGCTTCAATGACATGCGCCATTTGAGCGGCGATGTCTTTTGGATTCAATCCTTTTTCAAAATTGGGCACGTACTCTTTCAACAGATCTTCATTTTTTGTTGCATGAATAAATGGGGTATTGACAGCACCTGGGCAGATGGTGGTGATGCGAATGTTTTTTCCATGCTCAATTTTTAAACTTTCCCCAATCGCCAAAACAGCATGTTTTGTTGCGCAATAAACCCCTGAATTGGCAAATACATGATGGCTGGCTACAGACCCCAAATTGATGATGTGACCTCGGCGAGCAATCAATTCGTGCAAAGAGAAATGGATCATGTTCAGCACCCCTTTGATGTTGGTGTCTACTTGTTCGTGCCAATCTTCGAGCTTGGCTTGTGCCAGTGGATCAAAAATGCCCAATCCAGCATTGTTGATGAGAACGTCCACCGAACCCATTTTCGACTTGGCTTCCTCAAAAGTTTTCTGGCAATCTGCCACGTTGCGAACATCGCCAACCGTAAAGGAGCATTTGTTCGGATAAGATTGGGAAAATGCGGCTAACTTTTCTTGGTTTCTGCCCATCAGATGAACTTGGTGACCTTTTTCAATGAGTATTTGTGCAGTGGCAGCCCCTATGCCTGAGCCGCCACCGGTAATGAGTATATTTTTCATGGCGCAAAGGTGATGTGAAAAAATCAAAACATCACATCTGTTTAAACTTTGTTGGAATTGAAATGTTACTTTTGCACAAATAAATTTTTTAATATGGCATCTATCGTCGGAAAAAAAGCGCCTTCTTTCAAGGCTGGAGCCGTTACCAATGGCGGAACAATCGTAAGTGATTTTTCATTGGATCAATATATCGGAAAGCAAGCTGTGGTATTCTTCTTCTATCCAAAAGATTTCACCTTTGTTTGCCCAACAGAATTGCATGCTTTTCAAGAGCGTTTGCAAGATTTTCATGATCGCAATGTAGCGGTAGTGGCTTGCTCTACGGACACTGAAGAAAGTCACTGGGGTTGGTTGCAAATGGAGAAGGCTCAAGGCGGTATCAAAGGGATTACTTATCCCATCGTCGCAGATACTTCCAAAACCATTTCTGATGCCTACGGCGTTTTGGCTGGTGAATACACCTATGATGACAACGGCGCATTGGTAGCCAATGGTCCAATGATTGCCTTCCGTGGATTGTTTTTGATTGACAAATCAGGTACTGTTCAGCACGCTTTGATCAACAACTTTCCATTGGGAAGAAATGTAGACGAGGCATTGCGTATGGTAGATGCGTTGCAATTTTTTGAAGAAAACGGTGAAGTTTGTCCTGCAAATTGGACCAAAGGAAAAGATGGCATGAAGGCCAATCATGATGGGGTTGCGAGCTACTTGGCTTCTCATTAATATTGTGTTATGATTCACGAAAAGGCTCCGTCAGCATGATGGAGCCTTTTTTTTTGAAACCAAGACCATTATCTTCACGCTGTAAAATTTTATCATGAGTAAAGCACAGAAAATCATATACTGGATTTCTACCATTTGGATTTTTTTCAGCATGCTTTCAGGAATAATTTTTCAGTTGTTGCCAATGCCAGAGTCGGAAGTGCGCTTTGAACTTTAATGGTCTATGTTTCGAGGTAAGTCCATATCAGCGGCCGTTGCATTTTGTTTTGTTTCATTTTTGAGTGTAAGCGCATGGAGTCAGGTTACTGAGTCAGATGGAATTGTTTTTATTGAGATTATACCCAGGACTGCTGAGTCTGGTCGATGGGTGGATCAATTGTCGTTTTCCATTGTTGACCAAAGTGGCCTTCCTATTGGTAATACGCGAATAGAACCATGTTTTCAAGGTAAGCAAAAAAAAAATTTCCCACCACAAAAGGCTGGAAACCTTTACAAGATTTCAAACCTTCCGTTGATTTATCGGTCGCTTTACCTGGGCATAGAGGATACCTCCAATCGAGAAACATACCAATGGAAATCAGAGACGCAGTTGATTGAACCCAATCAAATTTTTCAGTGGGATATTCATCAGGGCTTTTTAAGACAGATTGATTTTACCAAACACCAAATTGTCGAAGTTGAGATGAGGAAAAGTGAATCCTTGCTTTTCTCCATGTGGACAGATGCACCCATGAATTTGGACGGTGTAGTTGTGTCAAAAGACAAATGGATAGAAAGGCGATTGGTGGAAAGAAATGGTTGGATGTTTGAGAAGATTTGGT
>JBDKGG010000104.1:0-10895 GCA_039798325.1 Bacteroidota bacterium | reverse complement strand
ACCAACTAAAATCTATTCAAATGAAAAAAGTATTTTCTTTAGCGTTGATTGCAATTGCTTTTGCATCATGCACCAAGACTTACACTTGTGAGTGTACAGTAAAGACAACAGGTACTGACCCAGTTTCTGGAGTGGCAATTAATTCAACAAGTACTACTTCTGGAACCATCGAGGACAAGAAGAAGGATGCTGAAGACAAGTGTGCAGAAGGTAGTTCAACCCAAACCACTTTGGGAATTACAACTGCGGTAAGTTGCGAGATTAAGTAATTCAATTGAATTTTTTTAAGGGTTGTCTCTTTAGGAGATAACCCTTTTTATTTTTATGAAAATCGCCCAATACTTGATTGCCATTGTTGTCGGATTGCTATTTATGGTATCCGGCATTTTAAAGTTGTATCCCATTGAGATGCTGGAATTGGATTTGGGTTACCATACTGGAATGCCGGAATGGTTATCCATGGTGATCGCTCGCTTGCTGATTGGATTTGAGATGGTGTTGGGTATTTTTTTGATGATTCGCTTTCAAGAAAAACGTACGTTGCGATGCGCGGCATTTGTTTTGATTTTTTTCAGTTTTTATCTGGTTTATTTGATGATTCAGTTCCCCAGTCAAGACAATTGTGGATGCATGGGGATGATGGCGCCGATGACTCCCTTGCAAAGCCTGTTGAAGAACTTGGGTATGTTGGGATTGATTTTCGTTTTGATTAAAATCTCATCGGAAGGTCGGCCTTCTTGGCTGCTGCTGCACAAAGGAGTCCTTGTTTTTGTAGTCATTGGTCTGACATTGCCATTTGTTCTGAATCATATCGATTGGCGAAAAGACGAATTGCGCCAATCATTTTCGGGTTCTATTCATCCGGAAATTTTAGAAGGAATCAATTTGAAACCGAATGAAACGGCACTATTGGCCTATGTCTCGCCACATTGTATTTATTGCAAAATGTTGGCTAGAAAATGGGAATGGCTCAAAGCAAGGAACAATTGGTCGACTCCCATTCATTTGGTGTTTATGGGGGAGCATATTGAGGAGGATATTCAAACTTTTTTTAGTCAAACCGGATTACAGGCAAAAACCTATAGGACCATGAACGCTGTTGAGTTCGTTCAAAAGACCCATGGCTCCTTGCCTTCAGCTTATTTGATTCAGAATGGTTCCGTTGTTCAAAAAGACAATTTCATTTCTCTCAATGAAAGTCAGCTTCAAGAAGTTTTAGTGCGATAGGCAGGATTGGATTTCTTCCCAGGTCAATAACAATTCAGGATATCCCATGGCATAGGGGCCGATGTCGTATGCATTGTAGTAGAAGTTTATGCCTGATTCCTGCATCATGAAGTTTTCTGTTAGATAAAAAGCACCGATGAGGTCATCGGTCCACATTTCAGGTTCTTGAGCAGTGATTTTTTGGATGGCCATTTGAGAGAGCTTTTCAAGTTCGTTTTCTGAGAATAGTATTTTTAAACCGACTTCACTGGCTGTTATGGAATTGAAGTGAAAGTATTGACTATAGCCAAATCCATGGGCCGCCCCGTAATAGTATCCCCCATGCGAAATGGCAAATTGATGGATGGAATGAAATGTTCCTAGAAATTCGATGGTAATGTCCCATTCTGCAGAAGCATCTCTGTTGTGTTTCAAAACAAAATCTTCCGTCAGATTATTGGTGTATTCTACGGAGTCCATTTGATCGTTTTGAATGAGACCACAGATGTGGTTTTTGAGTTGTTGTTCAATACGAGCATTAACCCATTGGCTCTCACCGCTTATAGATGGCCATTCAATGTAAAAGTGATTGCACTTGCTTTCGAAGGCATACAAAGAATCCATTTCTTTTGTTAAGGTGTCAATAGCGGAGCAATCGTGGATGTCAAATTTTTGAATATTCATCTCTAAGGATTGCGAGATGCTGCAATGACCCATAAAGAAAAAAACAATGAAAAGAATGCCAGTATTTTTCATTTTCTCCTATTTCGACGGCTGGAATTTTTGATGACAAGCACCAACGCGAAAATGATTCCTATCCATCCTGTTAATAATATACTCAGGATTGCAGGGAGGATGAGCTTGGATTTAAAACGGCGATCAAAGATGACATCTGGGTTGTTGATTTGAATGTCAAATGATTTGTATGTGAAATAAAACATAAAGATGAATGAAACCATTGATGCAATGAGCCCTATTATACTGATGGCTGTCCATATCTCTGGGTTGGCCACGCCGTTAAATTCTAAAGCCAATGCCAGAATGAAATAACCAAACCCAATCAGCATCATTTTCAGTCCTCTGCTGGCATTTTTTACTCGTTTTTCGAAAGTTTTTTTTGCCAACTCTTCGCCATAGGTATCGCTGGCATTCTGGCTTTTATCGTATTGTCCTTCTTTCGGTGTATAGAAATCTTGTTCCTCTTCTTTTTTTTCAGGTTCAATGGAGTAGGGCGGAGCTGTTGTATTATCTGGTACTATGGTATCGGTTACCATAGTTTGTGTGATCACATTGGGCAATTCATTTTCAATGTTGGCAATGAGTTCCGTGCGAGGAGTAGCGGTGGTGAGTTTATTGTTGTGTGCAACAGGTCTATTTGAATGCATCCACCCGCTGGTGTATTGTCTTTTGTAAAAGCCGCAACTGCTCAAGGAAACAATCAATAAGAACAAGGCGATGTTTTTCATGATAGGGGATGTAAAATCAATATCAAAGAAACAAAAAAAAGGACAGTTTCCTATCCTTTTAACGAAGCTTTTGTATGTCCAATCTATTTGGCTTTGAATTGTTGAATGGCATTTTTAGTAAAGTCGGACAATACCAATCGACCACTGATTTTGGCTCTTTCAAAAAGTAGGGTATCCCAGTTCTCTGTTCCTTCCCAAAAGATTTTTTTCAAATCCATCATGGCTTCTGGATTGCTTTTGGAAAGCTTTTTTACAAGGATTTCGATCGCGTTATCCATTTCTTCAACGCTGTCATGAACTTCGGCATATAGCCCTTTCTCTTTTGCCCATTGAGCGCTTTGCCATTGGGTAGCGTCTATGGCCATTTGTGACATCGCGCTCAAACCAACCTTGCGTTGCACCGCTGGACCAACGACAAATGGCCCTATTCCAACGGCGAGCTCACTGAGCTTCACGGAGGATTGTTGTGTTGCGAAACAAAAATCGACAGATGCGGCCAATCCAACTCCACCACCAACGGCCTTGTTGTGCACGCGACCAATGATCAACTTGGGGCATTGGCGCATGGCGTTGATGACCAAGGCAAACCCGCTGAAGAAATGATCGCCTGTTGCTTCGTCATGAATGGCCACCAATTCATCAAAACTGGCTCCAGCGCAAAATGCTTTTTCGCCTTCGCTTTTCAAGATGATCACGCTGACGTCGGGTCTTTTACCCGTTTCTTCAATGCTGTTGGCCAATGTGCGCAATAATTCTCCGGGAAGACTATTGCTTTGGGGATGAAAAAAAGACACCGTAGCAACGGTGTCTTTTATGTCAACGGAAACTTTTCCTTCCATTTTATTGTTCTTTAGTGTCTTTTAGCAATGGGAACGTATTCACGCAAAGTTGGTCCAGTATAAATTTGACGTGGACGTCCGATGGGTTCTCCTTGCTCGGTCATTTCTTTCCACTGAGCAATCCAACCTGGCAGACGGCCTAAGGCGAACATTACGGTGAACATTTCAGTTGGAATACCGATAGCACGGTAGATGATACCCGAGTAGAAATCTACGTTGGGGTACAACTTGCGCTCTACAAAGTACTCATCATTCAAGGCAACTTCTTCCAATTGCTTGGCGATGTCCAAAACAGGATCGTGAATACCCATGCGGTTCAATACATCATCACAAGCTTTTTTGATGATTTTAGCACGAGGGTCAAAGTTCTTGTACACGCGGTGACCGAAGCCCATCAATCTAAATGGATCATTTTTGTCTTTGGCTTTTGCGACAAATTTGCTGACATCACCTCCGCTTGCGTTGATTTTATCCAACATCTCGATTACCGCTTGATTGGCACCACCATGAAGTGGTCCCCACAATGCAGCGATACCGGCTGAGATGGAAGAGTATAGGTTAGACTGAGATGAACCTACCATACGCACCGTGCTGGTAGAGCAGTTTTGCTCATGGTCAGCATGCAAAATCAATAGTTTGTTCAAAGCGTCATCGATAACAGGATCGGGTTCAAAATCATGTGTTGGCAAAGCAAACATCATGTGCATGAAATTCTGCGTATAGGAATACGCGTTTCTTGGATACATGATGGGGTGACCAATGCTCACTTTGTAGGCTTGTGCTGCCAAAGTAGGCATCTTGGCCATCAGGCGATGAATGGTCAACTCAATGTCTTTGAATTGCTGATTGGGATTTTGCGATTCAGGATAAAAAGTAGACATGGAAGCAATCATGGATGACAATACACCCATGGGATGCGCACCAGTTGGATACGCTTCGTAAAAACGCTTCATGTCCTCGTGAACCAAAGTGTGGTGACCGATGCTTTTGGTAAAGTAGCTCAATTGGTCATCCGTTGGCAACTCTCCGTAAATGAGCAAGTAGGCAATTTCTAAAAAGCTTCCATACTCCGCCAATTGCTCGATGGCATATCCGCGGTAATGCAAGATTCCTTCTTCTCCATCCAAAAACGTAATGGCGCTTTTGGTTGCACCAGAGTTTTTGTAACCACTGTCCAAAGTAATGTAACCGGTAAGATCTCTTAACTTGGTAATGTCGATGGCCTTTTCGTTTTCAGAACCTACTACAACAGGCAATTCATATTCTTTGCCGTCTAAGATGATTTTTGCTGTTTCGCTCATGTGAGGGTTTATTATTTAGTCGGCGCCAAGGTACGATTTTTTAAGTTTGAACAATCGATTCTCAGCGTTTTTTGTTGAACTTATTTTATACTGCTATTTAACAATTCCAATAGCTTGCTGGAAAAACCATTTTGGTAAGGTTTTGTTCGATAAGAGGCTACCCATTCTATTCCCTTGATGGCATTGGATAAAAATACCTCGTCCGCAGATAGGAGCGTTTGCGGCGTCATGGTGCACTCATATACTTTCAATTTGGTCTGAACCGCCAGGTTGATGATTTGCATGCGCATGGTTCCACCAATGCATCCATCGGTCAAAGCGGGTGTGTACAACACACCATTGGAAACCAAGAACAAATTGCTGCTGGTAGATTCGATGATGGCTTGCTTGGTGTTTTGGATCAAGGCGTCATCCCAATTTTTCTCTGCCGCAAAAATGGAGGCCATGACATACAATTGCGCATTGAGGGTTTTGAAACCTGCGTATTTGTTGGGATCTTTTTTTACTTCCGTATAAATGTCAATGATCTTCCCCGTTTCATTGAGGGTGTAAAAATTATGCGGAAGGGCTTCTACCTCGATGAAATAATCCATGTCATTTCCCTTGGGCAAATAGAATCCTTTGGCTTTTCTAAAAAAGGTGATGCGCATGCGACCTCCCTCGTGGATCTCATTGCGCTGCAACAAGCCTTTGATGTGTTCTTCCAGTGCCTCAAAAGAAAAATCGGTGGGATGGATTTTTAATGCTTTGATGGTGGCGTCAATTCGCGCAAAGTGATTGTCCAAAAATTGCGCTTTGCCATTGATGATGCGGATGCTTTCAAAAAAGCCGTCAGCAAACCGGTGTGCGCGATCATCGACATGAATCACCGCTTGATTCCTTAGGACGTATTCTCCTCTGTAAAAAACGTATTCCATGTTGGTCAGTTCAGTAATTGAACGGCATTGATTAAGTCGCTATTGACTTCGATTTTTATTCCCTTAATTCCAGCACCTTCAGCGCATTGGACATCTCTGTCGCGGTCTCCAATCATCACACTGGTTTCTGTATCCACATTGAATCGTTGGATGGCCCTTTCTACCATAAGAGAATGGGGCTTGCGCGAAATGGAGTTGCCTATTTCTGGGTGATCGATGGAGTAATAAATGTGGGCGATATTCACCCCTGATTCAGCGCATACTTTTCGGAAGTGGGCATGAATTTCTTCGACGGTATCCTGGGTGTATAGGCCTTTGGCCACACCACCTTGATTGGTGATGAGGATGATTTGATAACCTTTCTTTTGAGCCAATTGCAACGCAGGCATCACGGTGGGCAAAATGATGAACTCATCTAAGCTGTAGGTGTAGTCTCCAGGGTCGTGATTGATTACACCATCACGATCCAAAAAAAGAACTTTATTTTTTGTCATGATTCATGTTTTTTGAATGATACAAAGGCAATCCATGCGCTAATGGCGCAGAGTATTGCACCTGCAAAAAAGGCTGCTCCGGGAAAATAAAATGGGGCAGAGGAACTGGCGAAGTAGGCAAAGATGGTGGTCATTGATACAGGTCCAATGATGGCCGTGATGCTATTGACTGCGGTCAAGGCGCCTTGAAGCTCTCCTTGTTCATTGGCTGGAACATATTTGGCCATCTCGCTCTGCATGGCCGGAATGGTAATCCCTCCCAGGCAATAGGGGATGAGGATGGCATACATCATCCATCCTTCATTGGCCATGGAGAACAAGACCAATCCAGAAGTATAGAGCAATATGCCCAAAACAATGCTCTTTTTGTTTCCCAATTTGGGGTTGATTTTCCTAATCAAATATCCTTGCACCAGGGCGGCCATAAATCCTACGGCGGCAAGGGAATAGCCGATTTCACTTTCGGACCATTTGAATAAGTATTTTGTATAATATGACCACGTTCCTTGCACGCTGAATGATGCCCAATAAAGAAAGAACAACGACAACACGATGCCGGCCACTTCTTTGTGTTTACGAATGGTTTTCAAAGCGCCAAAAGGGTTGGCTCTTTTCCATTCAAAGGGCCTTCTGTTTTCATCGCTCAAAGATTCGGGTAGAACAAAAACGCCATAGATGAAATTGATGAGCGAAAGTGCCGCTGCAGCAAAAAACGGGATTCGAGAACCCCAACCGCCGAGCACGCCGCCGATGACAGGTCCAATGATGAAGCCCAAACCAAATGCGGCGCCCACCAATCCAAAGTTTTGTGCTCTTTTTTCAGGGGTGCTGATATCCGCAATGTATGCAGAGGCTGTGGTAAAACTTGCGCCCATGATGCCGGATACGATTCGACCAACAAACAACCAAGTCAAATTGGGTGCGAATGCCATGAACAAATAATCGATACCAAGCCCCAACAAGGAGAACAAGATGATGGGACGGCGGCCAAAACGGTCACTTAAATTGCCCAAAATGGGTGAAAAGAGGAAGGTCATGATGGCGTAGGCAAACATCAGCCAGCCGCCTTCTGCAGAGGCTTCCGCCACACTTTCCCCGGTCAATTCGGTCATCAAGGCGGGTAAGATGGGGATGATGATTCCCAATCCAATCACATCAATGAGGAGCGTGATGAAGATGAAAATAATGGCACTGTTTCCTGGTTTCATACTGCAAATTAACGAAGGAAGATGGCGTCGATTGATGCATATTTGCGCAAAGTCAAAACAGATGTTAGAATTGAACACATTTTCGTCCTGGAATGCCGAGCAATGGTTAAAGGGAATGAAAAAGGAATTGGGGGAGCAAATCATGAACCCCATGAACGCATCTCCAGTCGATGCTTTTGAATTGAAGCCTTACGCACCATTGGATGAGGTGACCGAGTTGACCTCTTTCCCCAAACAGTTTGCCATTGGTGCTTGGGTAAATACGGCGGATAAAAAGGCCGTGATGGAAGCGTTGATGGGCGGTGCTGAATGCCTATTTGTTAAAAATGACAACGCTGATTTTTCTGGTATGGACGATGTTTTGGGGAATATTATTTCCTTTCAAGTTCCCAATGCGTCCAGTTTGGCTGCACTTCAATCTTGGTACAATGCCAAAGGTTGGTTGGATACTGAGTTTAGAGCGGCCATCTATCATCCCTCCGACCAAGTCTGGGAAATCAGCGGTACAGATACCAATTCCACCTTGGAATGTTTGCGGAATTCGCTATCCAGCAAAGCGGAAATTTGTCAAATCGTCTATCACACCACGGGCAATTACTTTTTTGATTTGTCCATGATGCGTGCTGTCCGATATGCCATGGAGCAGCGTGCCAACCCTTTTCAATTGGTGGCCATGTGTCAAGGAAAACAAGACGAGGATGCCTACACCGATCTGCTGCGCCTTTCCACGCAGGCTTTGAGTACTGTTCTGGGTGGAGCCGATGTAGTTGTATTAAAAGACATTCAACATGATGACGCATCGGCCTCAGCCCGATGGTCTAGAAATATCCTTCATTTGTTGAGAGAAGAATCTCAATTGAATGCCATCAGTGATATCGGGTCGGGTGCCTACAGCATTGAAGCATTGACCCAAGCGATACTGAACCATTGCGGAGTGGAGGTGAAGAAGACGGCGAGAATTCCGCATGCATTGGAGCAGTTTGGACCCGGTCAAGCGCCATTTAAGAGTGGGCCTTATGCATCCATGTACACCATTCGCCCTTGGACCATTCGACAATACGCAGGATTCAGCACCGCTTCGGCTTCCAATGCTTTTTATCGCCGCAATTTGGCCGCTGGTCAAAAGGGGTTAAGCGTGGCCTTTGATTTGGCCACCCACAGGGGTTATGATAGCGATCATCCGCGTGTGACTGGCGATGTTGGAAAGGCAGGAGTAGCCATCGATAGTGTCGAGGACATGAAAGTGTTGTTTGATCAAATTCCTTTGGATCAGATGTCGGTGTCCATGACCATGAATGGAGCGGTTTTGCCCATCATGGCCTTTTACATTGTTGCAGCAGAAGAACAAGGTGTGCGTCCTGAGCAATTGAGCGGAACCATTCAGAATGATATTTTGAAAGAGTTCATGGTGCGCAATACCTACATCTATCCTCCCAGTCCAAGTATGCGCATTGTGAGTGATATTTTTGCCTACACCAGTCAACACATGCCCAAGTTCAATCCCATTTCTATCTCGGGTTATCACATGCAAGAGGCTGGAGCAACATTGGAAATTGAGTTGGCCTACACCTTGGCTGATGGATTGGAATATGTCAGGGCTGGAATTGCCGCGGGTATGAAGATCGACGAATTTGCCCCAAGGTTATCTTTCTTTTGGGCCATAGGCATGGACCATTTGTCAGAAATCGCCAAGATGCGCGCTGGGCGGATTATATGGGCCAAGTTGATTCAACAGTTTCAACCTGAGAATCCCAAATCCATGGCGTTGCGCACGCATTGTCAGACCAGTGGATGGAGTTTGACCAAGCAAGATCCTTTTAACAATGTCGCGCGCACCTGCATTGAAGCCATGTCAGCCGCTTTGGGCGGTACCCAAAGTTTGCATACCAATGCGCTAGATGAGGCCATTGCATTGCCAACAGATTTTTCGGCACGCATTGCCCGCAATACCCAATTGTACATCCAAAAAGAGACGGAAGTGTGCAAGTGGATTGATCCATGGGCGGGATCGAAGTGGATGGAAAACAGAACGCAAGAAATGATGGATGCTGCATGGGCATTGATCGAGGAAGTTGAAAAGGAGGGAGGAATGACCAAGGCCATTGAGGCCGGTATTCCCAAATTGAGGATTGAAGAAGCCGCAGCACGCCGACAAGCCAAGATAGACAGTGGTCGTGAAAAAATTATTGGAGTCAATTTGTTTACCCTGGACAAAGAAGATGCGATAGATATTTTAGAAGTAGACAATCAAGCCGTAAGATTGGAACAGTTGGCCAAACTGAAGACCATCAAGGAGAATAGAAAACATGAAGAGGTCACAAGGGCTTTGTCCCAATTGGAAGAAAGCGCTAAAAGTGGTTCAGGTAATTTATTGGCCTTGGCCATTGATGCGGCGCGCAAAAGGGCTACATTAGGCGAAATTTCGGATGCCTTGGAGCGGGTTTTTGGACGCCACCAAGCATCCATAAAAAGTGTAAGCGGCGTGTACTCATCGGAATCAGCTCAAGATCCAGCCTTTCAAAAGGCCTTGGCCATGGCCCATAAATTTGCGGCTTTGGCTGGAAGACGTCCCAGAATTTTGGTCGCCAAAATGGGACAAGACGGACACGATCGTGGCGCCAAGGTCATCGCTACTTCTTTTGCTGATATGGGTTTTGATGTGGACATGGGGCCTTTGTTTCAGACGCCTGAAGAGGTGGCCAAGCAGGCCATTGAAAATGACGTACATGTTGTAGGTGCATCATCTCTGGCAGCGGGGCATAAGACCTTGGTTCCAGCTTTGATTGAAATTTTAAAAGCGCAGGGAAGATCCGACATCATGGTGGTGGCGGGCGGCGTTATTCCTGAACAAGATTTTGATCACCTCTATGAGGCGGGCTGTGTGGGAATATTTGGTCCGGGAACCAAGATTCCTGTTGCCGCAGCGGAGATATTAGAAGTTCTGATAGAAGGAATGCAAGCGCAGTAAAGGAAATGAATTAATTTTGTAAAAAAAGATAACGATGCCAAATTTGAGTTCAAAAGCCGGAGCCATGCCGGCCTCTCCTATAAGAAAATTGGTCCCTTATTCAGAAGCGGCCAAGAAAAGAGGAACCAAGGTTTATCATTTGAACATTGGTCAACCCGATATTGAAACGCCGGAGGTGGTGAGAGCAGCGATGAAGGCGCAAGACGCACGCGTCATTGAGTATTCGAATTCCGAGGGGATGTTGAATTATCGTGAAGGATTAAAAGGTTATTACGCGTCAAAGGACATTCATTTGGATGTGGCCAACATCATGGTGACAACAGGTGGGTCAGAAGCATTGGTTTTTGCCTTTATGTCTACCTTGAATCCGGGGGATGAAGTCATTATACCTGAACCCTTTTATGCCAATTACAACGGTTTTGCAGTGATGGCAGGTGCAACAGTTGTTCCAGTAACAGCTGTGATTGACAATGGATTTGCGTTGCCTGCTATTTCT
>JBDKGG010000103.1:0-15707 GCA_039798325.1 Bacteroidota bacterium | reverse complement strand
CGCAATTCACGCATGGTCTGAAACAACTGCTCATAACTGAAACTGTTCATCTCGTTAAAGTCGAAATGATTCATGGCGCAAAAAGTCTGAACATGGTGCTTCACCTCGCTGCCCTCACGATCGAAACGCTTCGTTAGAAAATGAGCTCTTCCATTTTCTTCCAACAAGCGAGAGGGCATCATGTCGATACCACTGTCGGTGGCCATGTTGTAATAGGCCATCTCAACCCTGCCATATCCTTTCGATTGTCCCAATTGAATATCGCTCACGCCGTCGAGCTTGATGAGCCAATGTTCAAATCCCTTGGGCGCCTTGGTTTGTCCAGACCGAACTTCTCCCGTCTTTTCGTTGTAGGCGATAACCGCCTTGGGACGGGCACCACCGGCCGAAGTACCGATGCGCAAAATATCCTGCATCGATTGAAGATCGTTGCTTTTTAGTTTGGATTGAAATTGCACCTTCTCATTGAGCATTTGCTTTGCGTTCTCCACCAAAGATTCCAATTCAATTTGAAACGCACGCTTATTCTCGGTTACTTGGGCGGGCTCAAATTCCAAGGCCCCCATCCCGCGGGTGCCAATGAAGCATAGCAATTCAACTGGATTCAAACTGTTCTGCGGACGACCGTTCGCGGCGAGCCAAGCGTTGATCAGTTGGCTTCCGTATTTGTCTGGCAGCACATCGGCTAACATTCCCGGTAGTCCTTTGAACGTGTCGAAATCAGACAATGTTGAAGCACGTAGTTCAGGAAATTGAAAAATGCGTGTAGTCGATTGAACAGGCATTTTCAATGGAGCAAGATCCCATTCCAATCGTTTGAAATTCGTATCGTATTCAAACGTGGCCAATCGTTGTTCTGGATTCCATGCAATCGCGCCAACCAATTGTCCCCAAATTTTTACATAAGCGGCATTCATGCTCACCAATCGGTTTTGGGTTGTTGTGAAGAAGGTTTTGAGCGGACGCGTTGGCGTTTTTTCATTTCTTCTTTTACCAAGAGTAGCGGACTAATAACGGGCGTAATTTCAAAGGCAGATAAGACATGCAACTGATCGAGCATACGAAGCACTTGAAGCAAGGTAGTTAACGACGCGGTTTCTCCTTTTTCAAGGAGCACCAGCGTAGATCGACTGATACCAGCATCTTTTGCCAATTGTGCTTGGGTGATGTTCTGTTCCATGCGTTTGCTGCGAATGAATTGACCAATGAATGCGGCCAAGGCTTGATCGCTCATGGCGTTCCAGTTTTTATACCGTGCGATACTTTCCATGTGACGTTGTTTTTTGATACAAATATAGTGTAAATAATGTTTAAAGTGTTTGATAAATCATTCATTAAGTTGTTAAAATATATTTAATGAATGAAATATAATACTATAAAATAATAAAGAATTCCGTTGACGAATGTGCTTCACACGATTCGGTTTAATTATTTTATCCGTATTAATCCGCAAATATCCGAATCCGTATTCGAAATGACTTTTTGAAATAGGATGTGAACCAATACCCCGGATAGCAGAGTGGAATGCCTTTGCGCACAGCGTTTCAGTAACGGCTAAAAAAAAATAGGGAAATAAAATAGATGCTTAAACTGCTTCTTTTTTAATTGATGTCTTTTTTGCTTTTTTGCTTTTAACTTTTCGTTTGGCTTTATCGGCTTTAATAAAATCACTAATAGCCTTTTCCTCTGATGGAGTTAAAGACCTTGAATCTACGAAGAAGTCAACGTTCAAAGGTTCTTTGATTATTCCCATGTTGTTTCGTTTTAAAAATACTTATTCGTTAATTTCAATGCTTCCTGTGT
The DNA here is from genome assembly GCA_039798325.1 of Bacteroidota bacterium. Classification (GTDB taxonomy): domain Bacteria; phylum Bacteroidota; class Bacteroidia; order Flavobacteriales_D; family Sanyastnellaceae; genus CAMCTV01. The sequence goes on along the minus strand of JBDKGG010000103.1, from coordinate 13,904 downwards.
TGTAATAACCATTTTACCTCCTCCAACATGTATGGCTCCCAAAGATCTTTCGTAATGTTCAATAAGTTTCGTTTTTGAAAGAAAAGATACGTAACCCTCTCCGCCTCTTTGGAATGATAATTTGCATGCAAACGCAACCAAGTTTCCAGGGACGCCTAAATATATTTTTCCCTTCCCTAGATTGAATGGAGCACTCTCAATAAGATGCATGTAGACATGATCGGTCTTTACTTCCAAACTAACAAGCCCTTGAATAATGGTTGGGTTATTTGTTATCGTCAATTTATAAACGTCACATTGCGGGTTTTTGAATTCACTTGTCCAATTGAATAACCAGCCATTATTTTTAGAGACAATCTTTAAATCGAGTTTTGTGATTAATGATACTTCAGTGGAAAAACTATCGCCGGACCACGCGTTTTCAATCGAATTAGTGAGTTTGTCGATGTTAAAATCAAGACCTTTTGCGTTATGCTTTTTCACCCCACTAAGATAACTTTTTTTACATTCACTTCCAAGATATTTCAAGAATATCAGAGTGAGATTTTTGATCTGAATCGTAAATGCGATAAGAGAAAATGTGCCATGTCGGATGATTGCGGTTAGTGTCTTTTAGGACGATGCTAAATTTGTTCCGATTAAAACATCGGCTCTCCGTTCAAATCGGTGGTGAGGATTTCACTCATGTAATCGAAAAAGGGGCGCATGGCTTGAAAGGTGGTGACGACGTCGTTTAAGTAGTTGGTCGATTGCGCCTCTGTATCGGTAAATCGTTTGATGAGTAGAAATTGTTTGTAGTTGATGAGATCGATGGCGGGATGGTCTTTGTCAAACCCTTTGGGGGCGTTCTTGAGTTGCTCACCTTCCAATTTTCCAAAAGTGGAAATGAATTTTTTGGAGGTCAATATCGCGCGCAGGGGTTCTGGATCGGCGGCTATTTGATTTCGAATGTGTTTTAAATCTTCAGGTGAGGGCGCCCAAAATCCACCACCTAAAAAGCAATTGCCGGGTTCAATATGAAAATAATATCCGCCGCGTAAATATTGGGTGGCCCGCGTGAAAGATCCTCCGATGTTGGTTTTGAATGGAGATTTGTCTTTGGAGAAACGAACGTCCTTGTGGATCCTGAACAACGCCTTTTTTCCGCTCGGTGTTTCAATCTCGTCACTTTGCTTCATGCGCAGCAGCAGCTCATCGGCAAATTGCGCGACGGTATCGAATTGTTCCTGATATCTTGTTTTGTTGAGTTGAAACCAATCTCGGTTATTGTTTTCTTTCAAGTCTTCCAGAAATGAAAAAATGGAGGCGGGTAGGTTTGTTGGCATGTTCAATGATAATGGCGAAATTAGTGATTCAAAGCATGCTAAAACATACAAGGTGAATATTGGAGATTTTAAATAGTGATTACTATTTGGAAAAGATTTATGCGTAGCAAAATCATTCATGCAGTTTTTTTAAATACCCCGGATAGCAGTGGAAAGCCCGCAGGGTGCACAGCACCCGAGGACTTGAAACGGATAGCCGGAATAGGTCAAGAATAGAATGGGAAATAGCCCAGGATGGTTGGATGGCTTCGCTTCAACGAAAATATCTGTATTAAATCCAATGCATCCGAAAGTAATTGGGAGCATGTGAGTGTGATATCCTTGAAGCATCAGGCGCATGGGAAAGTTTTTTCTTCTTTGAAAATAGAGTTTGAATTTTTTTACAGTGTCTGATTTTTCTTATGTTTGGTAAGGTTACTAGGATATACTTTTGCTATTTGCCAATGGGATTTAAAACTTATATATTGAATTTGCGGAATGTTGGGCTTGAGTCGAAGTTGATGCTATTGTTTATATTGTTCATGATCATCGCTTATCGGCAAATTGATAACTCTTTTTGGGTCCTGCATGATAATCTCAATTCCGAGGTTGTCTTTAAGTCCATTCCGGTTCAAGAGAATCTTTTTTTTACCCTAAATGATCATACATATGTGAAAGGCTACATGGGAGATATTCCCAGAAGCTCTTATTCATCAAGTCCGTTTTCATTGATTTCATGGGCTTTTTATCTTTTACCAGCGAGCTGGGCGATGCTCGTAATTGCTTTCGTTGGAAGGTGTATTGCCTTTTTTGGAATGTATTATCTTATCAAGTTTCAATTGAGTGCCCTTCCCCTGAATAGAACGGTTTTGGTTTCCGCTTTTTTTCTGGCTTTTGGTTTTGCTTTTCTACCTGTTTTTACAATACATGGCTGGACAATTCAAGGGTTACCTTTTCTATTGTTAGTCTTACTCAGGATAAAGCAGAATCCCCGGAGTAGATTGAACTATTTAGGAGTACTTTTTTATGGTTTGGGTGGAAATTTTGTTTTGGGCGGTTTTGCTGTTATCGCTTTGTCGTTTTGTTTTGCTCTTTACTTGATTTTATCGAAATCTCGTTTTGCAGGTTCGTTTCTTATTGCTTGCGGTTTTTTAACCCTTGGATTTGTACTCAGCGATATTCAGCTGTTTCTTCAATTTTTATTTGATCATGACTTTCAATCGCACAGGAGCCTTTGGCAACCTAACAATAGGTGGACAATAAAGGTAGTCTTGTATGATATCTACTATCTGCTTTTTTTTGGTCATTATCACGCTCCTTCTCTTCAGCTTCCCCTTATTCTTACAGCTGCGTTGTTTGTTGGTTTTTTTTGGAAGAGAATCCAGATTTCTAAGAAGTTGAATATTCTATTGGCCATTGTTTTTTTTATTGCCCTGTTTCATGGTTTGTATAAATCCCAGTTGACGTTCACGTTAAAAAATTCTATTGGTATTCTGAAATCTTTTCAGTTCGATCGCTTTTATTTTATCAATGGGGTGCTTTGGGTAATAATATTCGTTGAATTTATTCGGATGAATGAATTTATCCCAAAACAGAAATCCATTTTTTTGATGTCGGGATGTCTTATTTTTTCTGTTCACACGGTTTTTAATAACCCTGAAATTTTGAGTAATATCTTAGGTCGTCCTGTGAATCATGATGTTGAACGATGGGACAAATATTATTATACTGAAGTCAGGAATCAAATAGATGTTGTCTTTCCAGATAAAGCCAAATTTAAGGTATTGCATTGTGGTATTGATCCAGCTGTTGGGTGCATGTTGGGGTTTCAAACGGTAGATGGTTATCACACTAATTACCCTGCTGAAATAAGGCAGCGCTTTATTGATTTGGTCAAACTTTCAGAGAGTAATGATTCCCCATGGAAATCACAGATATTAAATTGGGGTAGTCGATTGAAGTATTCTTTGAACGGTAAGAAAAGTGTTGAATTAAATTGGAATATGGCGAGAGAGATGAATCTGAAATACGTTATGTCAAAGCAGAAATTGATTGAGAGTGATCACTTGAAATTGGCAAATGAATTTTATGATCGTCATTACGATCAAGCGATTTTCTTTTATAGAATCTTGTAGTCCAGAAAAGTAAATTACTCTGAAAAAAAATAGTTGTAAGGTGAGGAAAAGTCATTTCTCTCATGGGATGATGAATTTGCAATATCTGATACTGATGCTCTTTTTGATCCAAATCATGGAAAATGGTTTAAATGAACTTGTATTTGAACAGTGCATTAATCTTCTTAAAAGCAATAAAAAAGCCCCTCCGTTGAGGGACTTTTTTAATCCTTAACCAAAACCTATTACTCAGAACGAGTAAAATCTAGTACTTACTTAAACGCACAAATCTTACCATTGTTGCAAGGCAAATGCAAAAAAAATCCAAAATTTAAACTTTGCAGTTGCCTCTTGCACAGTTGGAGCTGACAAACAAATATCCCAACAAAGCCCCATATCCGGTGCTAATAAAGAGATTGGAGCTGATCATGCAATGCCCCGATTGGCATCCTACCAAACGGTAATACAGAAATCCTAAAATGGCTCCAATGAGAATAGCGCGCAAGTTGCGCCGGTAGGTAGTAATGAAGTTTTTCATTTTTTTGCTCGTTGTATTATTGTTCAACGTTGCAAATGTCCCTTTTAAATATTCTCTTCTTGGTGACTGGCATCACGTGGATGCATTTGTTGCAATAACAAGATCAAAGCGACCAATCCCCCATAGGTGAGTATCTTGAAATGGTTGTAGTAACTGCTCCAAACCCCCAACAAGAAATGGATGTTCATTGCAATGAAAATCAATACCAACAACCAAACTCGAAGCGTATTCCATTTCCAAATGGCAGCGCCGGTGAAATAGGGCGCTAAGAGACAGGCCAGTCCTGGCATCATCATCAAAAACGCGTAGTGCTGTTGGTGTGGGAAAATCAAAGGGATCAACATCAAGAGGTAGGCCCACTCTTGAAAGTAAAGTTCGCGACGACCTTCGGTAAATGGCGGGCTGCGCAAAACCAAAAGAAAGGACGACACCAAGATCAATCGGGAAATGAGGCTGATCCATTTGACGGTCTGCACGTCGCAATCCCAAATGTGGCGGCGCAAGGGGAGGATGTGGGTGTCGTCACAATGGGCATGAAAGAGAACGCTGACCAATGTGGTCATGGAATGAAAACTGCGTTCGGAGGTGTCCAAAATGTGTTCGGTATTGCTCGGATTCAACAAGGCCCATCTACTCTTCAAGAGCTCTGAATATTGGGTTGTGTTTTGATACAAATAGGGTAGGGCCACAAAGAACACGCAAAACGCCACGGTCCAAGCGGCACCTTTCCATCGGTTGCGGTAAATGAGGTAGGGCAAAACAACAATGGGCAAAATTTTTACGACCACTCCCCAAGCCAACAATGCCCCTCCAAAGACATGTCGCCGATTGAAAATCAATTCCAATCCTTTGAGCGAAAGAAAAAGCAAGAGGATGGTCATCTGACCCAAATGGATATTGTCGCGGATCAACCGAATGTTGAAGATGACCAATGCCAGGCCCAACCAACGAAATTTGGGTGAGGAAGTGGCAGAAGCACCGACGTGCCAGAGCACCATTTTCCAGATTTGAATGAGCAAGATTACTTGCACCATCAACCAACCCAGCTTGATCCAGTAATTGGGTAAATGTTGGAACCAAGAAAGCAGGGTTAAGAAAGTAATGTCGTAGAAGTAATGGTACCACTCATGGTACAATTGGGTGTAGGGATTGAGACCATTGGACCAATCACGGGCGGCTTGAATAAAGATGTCGAAATCATTCTCTGTTTTGGCCTCTATCAATAAAACGGGCAAGCTCAAAAGAAAGATGAGCACATTGGGGTTTCGGTGCCAAAACGTCTTGAATAAGCCAATCATCGGGTTAAACTGTAAGGCAATAATACGCCATATCTGTCACAGAATTGGACAGGCTGACGGGAGTGCGGCAGTTTGTATGACAAATCTGTCACACATGTTGAGGCATGGACCGAACGGAACAGGATTTGAAAGGGGCGGGAAAAGAATAATTCAAAACATTATGAGTAAAATAATTGGAATTGACCTTGGAACTACAAACTCTTGCGTTGCCGTTATGGAGGGTAACGAACCCGTAGTGATCGCGAACAGCGAAGGCAAAAGAACCACTCCATCTATCGTGGCATTTGTTGACGGGGGCGAAAGAAAGATCGGAGATCCTGCCAAGCGTCAAGCCATTACCAACCCAACGAAAACGGTTTATTCAATCAAGCGTTTCATGGGGTCCAGCTATACAGAAACAGAAAGAGAAGTATCTCGTGTACCCTACGCAGTAGTGAAAGGCGACGGAAATACGCCACGCGTGAAAATCGATGACCGCAACTATTCTCCCCAAGAGATTTCGGCGATGATTCTTCAGAAAATGAAGAAGACCGCGGAAGACTATTTGGGTCATGAAGTATCTGAAGCGGTGATTACCGTTCCAGCCTACTTCAATGACGCACAGCGTCAGGCTACCAAAGAGGCAGGTGAGATTGCCGGTTTGACCGTGAAGCGCATCATCAACGAGCCAACAGCAGCTGCCTTGGCTTATGGCTTGGACAAAAAGTCACAAGACATGAAGATTGTGGTGTTTGACTGCGGTGGTGGTACCCATGACGTATCCGTCCTTGAATTGGGTGACGGTGTGTTCGAGGTGTTGTCAACTGACGGAGACACCCACTTGGGAGGAGATGATTTTGACCAGGTGATCATTGATTGGTTGGTTCAAGAGTTCAAGAACGACAATGGAAACATTGATTTGTCGAAAGATCCCATGGCTTTGCAGCGCTTGAAAGAAGGTGCTGAGAAAGCCAAGATCGAGTTGTCTTCTGGTACAAGCACTGAAATCAATTTGCCTTACATCATGCCGGTGGATGGTGTTCCCAAACACTTGGTGAAAACATTGACCCGTGCCAAGTTTGAGCAATTGGCGGACAGCTTGATTCAGCGCACCATCGCTCCTTGTGAGTCGGCATTGAAGGCTGCAGGTTTGCGAGTAACGGACATCAACGAAATCATTTTGGTCGGTGGATCAACCCGTATCCCTGCGATTCAGGAAGCCGTGAAAAAGTTCTTTGGAAAAGAACCATCCAAAGGAGTGAATCCTGATGAAGTGGTGGCCATTGGTGCTGCGATTCAAGGAGGAGTATTGACCGGAGAAGTGAAAGATGTGTTGTTGTTGGATGTGACGCCACTTTCTTTGGGTATCGAAACCATGGGAGGTGTTTTCACCAAGTTGATTGATGCCAATACCACGATTCCTACCAAGAAATCTGAGGTTTTCTCTACAGCGGTAGACAACCAACCCAGCGTGGAAATTCACGTGTTGCAAGGCGAGCGCGCCATGGCCAAGGACAACAGAACCATTGGTAAGTTCCACTTGTCAGATTTGCCTCCAGCACAAAGAGGTGTTCCTCAGATCGAAGTTATTTTTGACATCGATGCCAACGGAATCATCAACGTAAGTGCATTGGACAAGGCCACCAACAAGACACAGAGCATCCGCATCGAAGCATCTTCAGGATTGAGCAAAGAGGAAATCGAGCGCATGAAGAAAGAGGCGGAGATGAATGCAGAGTCGGACAAAGTAGCCAAAGAACAAGCCGATGTGGTGAACCAAGCAGATTCATTGATTTTCCAAGTGGAAAAACAAATGAAAGACAATGGCGATAAAATTCCTGCGGATAAGAAAGGTGAAATAGAAACGGCTTTGGCTGATTTGAAAAAATCACATGCTGAGAAAAACTTGGATGCCATCAAATCGGACATGGATAAGTTGAACACCATCTTCCAAGCTGCTGCACAAGACATGTATGGTCAAGGCGGACAGGCAGGTGATGCTGGACAAGGTCAAGCAGGAAGTAACGGAGGAGATGGTGAGGTGACTGATGTGGATTTTGAAGAAGTAAAAGACGATAAAAAATAAGGTTTTATTGTAAAATGTAAAAAGGCTGTCAACATTGACAGCCTTTTTTTGTTTTGACCAATAGTAAAATACATTTGACCGATGAAGACAGAAAGTAAGAGCGTTTGGATTATTGCAGCAGTTGGATTGTTGGTAGCGCTCAGTCTTTGGGCGGTTTCTCAATTGCGTTTTAATTACGATTTCGAAGCGTTTTTTCCGCAAAACGATCCAGCCACAGATTTTTACTTGGCGCATCGTGATAAATTCGAGTCAGACCTGGATTATTTCATCGTTGTTTTAGAAAACAACAAGGGCGTTTTTGATTCTAGCTTTTTGGCCAAGGTGGATGCGCTCAACGATTCCTTGAAAAAGATAGAATACATCAATGATTGCGTTGGTCCAACGCAGTTGATGGATGTGGTGAAAGATCCGGTCTTTGGTGGTTTTTTTCAATCTCCTTGGTTGGACTTTCGCAATCCTGATGGATATGGGATTGACAGCACGCACATTTATGGCATTGGTCAGTGGGTGGGGATTTTCTTTTCACCCGATGGTAAATCTGTGGCCATCAACATGAAGCATGAGCAAGGTTTGGCAGTGAAGAAGTGTGATGTATTGTATGACAACATTCAAAAGACAGTAGGTGCTTTTCAGTTTGATGGCGTTCACTTGATTGGTCGCGCCAAAGGGCAAAAGTTGCTGGTGGAGTTGATGATCAAGGAGCTGATAATGTTTGTCGGCTTGTGTTTGGTCTGTACGGTCATTTTCTTGTACATCGCTTTTCGTTCTTTTTGGGGTATTGTGATCCCAGCAGCGGTGGTCTTTTTGTCCATTTTGTTTACGATGGCCTTTATGCAAGTATTGGGCAAGGACATCGATGTGATGGTGACCATCATGCCCACCATTTTGTTCGTGGTGGGGATGAGTGATTCGGTTCATGTCTTGACCAAGTACATGAATGAGTTGCGGGAGGGCAATGATCCAAGAACCGCGCTGAAGAAGGCTTTGAAGAGCATTCGACTGGCTACTTTCCTAACAGCAGTAACAACAGCTATAGGTTTCTTGACTTTGATCTTTTCCAATATTCAACCCATTTCTGATTTTGGTTTGTATACCAGTGTTGGGGTTTTATTGGCCTATGGATTGACCTTTACTTTATTGCCGGCCATGATTTTGGTGATTAAACCCACACAGATGCAGGTGTATGCGATGCGGGAGGATTTTTGGACCAAACGGTTGCATCGATTTTTTGCCTTTGTATTGCGCCGAAGGAAGTGGATTATCGTTGGAGTGGCCTTGTCAGTCGGTTTAAGTTTCTGGGGGATTTCCATGATCAAGGTAGACAATTTGATGCTCGAGGATTTGCGGGACAACAATCCATTGAAGCAGGATTTTAATTTCATGGATGAAAAATTCATTGGCTGCCGACCATTTGAATTGAGCATCACTTTGAAGCCAGAGGCATCGGTTACGGATCTGAAGACGTTAGAAGAAATGAACCGCATCGATGTTTATCTGCGTGAACAATACGGGGTGGGCGCTTTGTTCAGTTGGTGTGAGATGGTCAAGTCGGCTAACCGAACCTTGAATGGCGGTGATGACACGTACCGGAGGATTCCGTTGGATGAAGCAGAGATGCAGCAAATTGTCAAATATGCCAAGGGCAAGCAAGCGCAATCATTGGTTCAGTTGGTCTATGACCAGGACAGCCGATCATTGCGGGTGACGGGAAGACTGCCGGACAAAGGGAGGAAATATTATGAAGAAAAGAATCGGGCGTTTCAAGGTTTCTTGCAACAAAACTTTACGCAGATAGAAAGCACCACATTAACGGGAACAGCGATGTTGATGGACATCAACAATGCCTATTTGGTGGACAATACCATATTGGATTTGTTTTTATCGATACTGGTCATTGGGTTGGTGATGGGAGTGGTTTATAAGTCTTGGAGAATGGTGCCCATGACCATCATTCCCAATTTGATTCCCTTGATTGTCATTGCAGGATTGATGGGATTTTTGGGAATACCACTAAAGGTATCTACTTCGATCGTGTTCAATATCGCCTTCGGAATTGCGGTAGATGATACCGTACATTTTTTGGCGCGCGTCCGAACATTGGGGTTGGAAGGTTATTCAAGGATTTACGCGGTGAAACGCACCTTTATGACTACTGGAAAGGCGATGATTGTGACGGGATTGATTTTGACAGCAGGTTTTTCCACTTTGATTTTCTCAGAGTTTTTGGGAACTTTCTATATCGGATTTTTGATATCGCTCACTTTGTTGGTGGCCATCATGTTTGAAATGACCATCACGCCGTTGTTGCTGATATTGCTGAAAAAAGAAAATGTTAAAAATTGATGTCTGTATCATTTAACATTTTGCTTATATTTGCCCTATAAGCACATAAACATGAAAAAAATCTTTACATTAATTTTTGCAGTTGCCATGATGGCACAAGCATCGGCACAAGGAATCATTGACAATTTGAAGTCTTCACCTTGGACATTTAGTTTGGGTTGGGCCGCTATCGATGATGATGGTCGTGCTTTCGAAAAATTCCTAGATGCTAAAGAAGGTTGGAACTACAACTTGTTTCCTTCTCGCATCAGTGGAATGAAGCAAATGAATGACAAGTTTTCATTGGATTTGGGTTTCACTTACGTGAACTATGATGCTAAATTCAGAAATGGTGAGCAAGCTGAAGGTTCAGAAGAAGGTACACTTTGGGCTTTGGATGCGAACACGCGTTACAATGCATTCAAGAAAGGGAATTTCGAAATTCAAACCGTACAAGGTTTAGGATTCACCAAGCGTGATCCAGGATTAGATCCCAACATGATCACTTTGAATACAGGTTTGTCTTTCAACTATTGGGTTAAGGAAGACTGGGGAATTTCTTTGAATTCTCAAGCTAAGTGGGGAGTGACCAATTTGATGGATGGTGGAAGCTATCTTCAGCATGGTATCTCTTTGTTCTACGTTGCGAAGTAATTTTTAAAAATCATTGAACGCGGTTTGTATGAAGATGCAACCGCGTTTTTTTTTATTTGGATGATGCGATTCTTGTTTTATATCTGTATTGTTGTGAGCTGGGCATCCTGTACCCAATCCAAAGAAGTGTATTACATGTATGGAATGGGCAATGAAAAGGTGGAAGGAGTTGTGAAGGAAGTAGACAACCCAACGATTCAGAAAGGAGACCAGTTGAGCATTTTTGTGAACAGCTTGAATATTGAGCAAGCCACTTACTTCAACATGTCCAATTACTCAGCCATCCAAATTAACTCTGCCCAACAAATGCAATCGGCCAATCCCATATTGGGATACATGGTGGAGGAGGATGGGAAGATTAATTTTCCCAAGTTGGGTTCCATTTCTGTTGCAGGGATGAAAAGAAAGGAGTTGCAAACATATTTGGAGGCTGCATTAAAGGATTACATCAAAGATCCAGTGGTGAGTGTTCGCTGCATCAATTTTCGGATCACCGTTTTGGGTGAAGTGGCCAAGCCTGGCACCTATCATGTACCCTACCACAATTTGAATTTGCTTCAAGCCTTGGGGTTAGCTGGTGATTTGACCATCAATGGTGTTCGCAACGAGCTGATTTTGGTTCGGAAAACGGAGACGGGTGAACAGAGCGTGGTGATTGATTTAACGTCGAAAGATTTATTACGCAGTCCATATTTTTATGTTCAGTCGGGCGATGTGATTTACGTCAAGCCGAATAGGACCAAGATCAATACGAGTAGTACCTTTTTTCAAGTATGGCCAACTGTGGTGAGTGCAATTACTTTGCTTGTGTTGGTGGTGACGAATATTAAATAACAGAATGGAAGAACGTTGGAAAGCAGAGGATAACGAGTCAGATATCAATTATCTCGAAATTTTTAGAAGTACTCTGAAGGCTTATTGGCCTTTGTATGCCATTTTCGTTATTTGTTTTTTAACCTTGGGTTATTTGGTGATTCGCTATACTTCTCCAACCTATATGATCAGTTCAAAGATTCTAATCAAGGATGAGAAAAAGACGGGTGTTGGAAGTGCGAGTTCTTTGTTAAGTGAATTTGATTTATTCGGCGGAAAGAAAATTGTTGAGAATGAGTTGGAGATATTAAAGTCTCGACCCATTGTCGAAGAAGTTGTTGAGCAGACGCATTGCAATGTTTATGTTTATCGTGACGGCAAAGTAAGAGATGCGTTGCAAGGTCCTGATTTTCCCGTAGAGTTTGTTCCATTGAATCCGGATAGTATTCAAGATGCCAAGAAGCTTATTTATCTCCGCTTTGACAGGGATCATTTGATTTTGAACGAGGAGTCTTTTCCAATTAAGGATTCCATCTATTGGAACAAAGGAAAAGCGAGTGAGTCTTTTTTAGTCAAGGTTGATGTCAACCGTTTGGGTAAAGTATTGAACGAGGAGTATTTTGTTCATACCCAGAATGTAAAAAGTGAGGTGAAGAGTATTTTGGACAATTTGACATTGGCCACAACCAACAAGAATACGAGTGTCATTGAATTGCGTTTGGAGACGAAAAATGTGAAAAGGGGCGAGCAAATATTGAATCACCTTGTTGAGGCTTATGCCAATGCTGCGATTGCTGATAAGCGACAAATTGCTGAGTTTACTTTACATTTTATTGAGGACAGACTTTCCTTGGTTACTTCACAACTCGATTCAGTAGAACGTGATATAGAATCGTATAAAGTTGAAAACAATATCGTGGACTTGAGTCAACAAGGACGTTTGTTCTTGGAATCGGTCAAGGATGAAGACACAGAGTTGAATAAGGTTGAAATTCAGTTGTCGGTAGTTGGGGATATTGAAACCTACGTAAAAGGAAAAGGTGTACATCCGGGTAATTCTCCATCTTTGGTTGGAATCAACGAGCCTGGTTTGCAGAACCTCCTCACCCGATTGTACGATTTAGAGTCGGAGTATAGTAAGCGAAAAGTTACTGTCGGAGCCAAGGACGAGAGTTTATTGGCCATGGAGGGTGAAATTTCGGATATCAAGAAGGCGCTATTAGAATCCGTTGCGTCCGTTAAGAAGAATTTACAAATGAGTCAGCAACGCATGAAGCGTGATTTGAGCAGTAAGATGGGTTCATTGACTTCACTGCCCGGAAAAGAACGTTTATTACTGGATATTAGCCGACAGCAAGCAATAAAAAATTCGATTTACACTTTTTTGTTGGAAAAGCGCGAAGAAAGCGCCATTTCGTTCGCTTCAACTGTTTCTGATGTTCGGATGGTTGAACCTGCTCAAGGGGAGCTCAAGCCAGTAAGCCCGAAGAAGACAATTGTTTTCTCAGTAGCGATTTTAATATCCTTGTTGTTGCCAAGTGTTGTTATTTATTACAAAGAGGTGTTGACAGGGAAAATCAAGTTTAGGGTGGATATTGAGCGGAGAACCAAATTGGCAGTTCTTGGAGAAGTGCTGCAAGGGGAGGAAAGTTCCGACTTCATCATTTCCTCGGACAATAGAAGTCCTGTTGCAGAGTCTCTAAGATCGGTAAGAAGCAAGATGAGTTACTACTTGCAAAATGAAGGGGCTCATGTAGTATTATTGTCTTCTTGTTTGCCGGGAGAGGGCAAATCCTTTATCACTACCAATTTGGGATTGAGTATGGCCTTGATGGGGAAAAGAACGGTTGTGATTACGGCCGATATGAGAAAGCCTAGATTGCACAAGGCATTTGGGATTGCCGGGAATAAGGGGTTATCTCAAATATTGGTGGGTAAATTGCCTTGGCGGGAGGCCGTAATTAACACGAAATTTGATCATTTGGATATTGTTCCACCTGGTCCAATTCCACCTAATCCTGCGGAGTTATTACTCAACGGAGCTTTTGCTAAGATGATTGAGGAGATGAGAGGTGAATATGATTATGTATTGATTGATTCACCACCTTTGGGTTTAATTTCAGATGCAGAAATCATGGCAGAGCATGCTGATTTGAGTTTGTTTGTGGTGCGGCATGACTATAGCTTAAAAGAGGCGGTAGAAAAGATTTTGGGACCAATTAAAGAACAATCTAAGTTTTGGCCTGCCGCTGTCGTCTTCAACGGACTTAAAACAAGAGGAATGACCAAGTATGGCAGAGGCTACGGATATGGCGGAGGTTATGGTGCTGGATATGGTTATTCCTACGGTGACGATAATAAATCTTAAACCATGAGAAAGAAAGCATTGATTACCGGCATTACAGGCCAAGATGGTTCTTACTTGGCCGAGTTGCTGCTTGATAAGAATTATGAAGTTCACGGAATGATTCGTCGATCTTCTTCTTTTAACACTGGTCGAATTGAACATTTGTACTTAGATGGTTGGATTCAGGACATGCACCAAGAGCGCAAATTGGAATTGCACTATGGCGACATGACAGATTCCAGTTCGATCATCAGGATCATTCAGCAAATCAAGCCCGATGAAATTTATAATTTGGCCGCGCAAAGCCATGTAAAAGTTTCTTTTGAGGTGCCCGAGTATACGGCGGAGTCGGATGCAGTGGGGACCTTAAGAATATTGGAAGCAGTTCGCTTGTTGGGTTTGGATAAAATTTGTCGTATATACCAAGCGTCGACTTCAGAATTGTATGG